>JBLIFE010000009.1:0-16825 GCA_047633515.1 Paracoccaceae bacterium
AAGGCCCAATCCTGTTGTTGTTGCGGGGTCATAATAATGTCTTGCCGCAACTCGATCAGCACATTGGGTCGCCCCGCCAGCAGGGCGTGCCTGTCGACCGCATCGCCGGGAAGGTGCCCGCTGTAGGGTTCGTTGTCGCCGACCGGCGGGCCGCCTTCTGCCTCAAGTCCCGCAATCAGCGAGCGCGCCAGCCGGTCATCGCCGGCATACAGAATGCCGATTTCCCAAGGGCGCGGCGGGCGTCCCCGGAGTTGAGGAGTGAAAGAGTGGACAGACACAAGAATGCTGTCGGTGAGGCGCGCCATCTGGCGGGCCAGTGCCGTGTGATACGGATGGTAGCAAAGCGCCTTGCGATGCTCCAGTTCAGCGGCATCCGCGTGACGGTTCGCGGGGATGATCGTGCCGTCGTAGAGCTTCATCAAAAGTGTGGGATCGTCCTCGCCGCGATTGGGATCGATCACCAGCCGCGAGAAATTTGACAAAACCGCCGCGCTGTCCAAAGCTGCGGCAAGTGCGACGGCTACTCCCGCCGCTCCGGGGTCAAACGCGATGTGGCGCGCCATTTCGTCGTCACAAAGCCCCAGAGTCCCGTTGTTGACCGCTTGCGGAACGGTATTTGTGGCATGATCGCAGGAGACAACCCAGCGACCGGGACGATCTTTGCCTATAATTTCAACAGCAGAATAGGTCATTTGGTGCAAATTCCGGTCACGCGCGTTTGTGTGACTTGAGTGCCCCACGCTTTCGGCATACCTGTGTATTCAATCACAGGCCAGTTGTAAGCGTCAAATTTTAGCGCTAACACACAAATGAATTCTTGCACGGAGAAGTATTTTGAAACGCAACCGCAATGTAAAAATCGTGGCGACCCTCGGTCCCGCTTCGAGCGATTACAAGATGATCCGCGCCTTGTACGAGGCCGGTGTCGATGTCTTCAGGCTGAACATGAGCCACGGAACCCACGCAGAGGTCGCCGCGCGCCACGCGATTATCCGTCAGGTAGAAGCAGATGTGGATCGCCCGATCTGTATTCTTGCCGACCTTCAGGGGCCCAAGCTTAGGGTTGGCACGTTCGCCGACGGGCCGCAGGAACTGGTCGAGGGGGCTTCGTTCAGGGTTGATCTGGAAGACAAGCCTGGCGATATCAACCGTGTCACCCTTCCGCACCCCGAGATTTTCGCGGCGTTGAAGGTCGGGTCTTCCTTGTTGGTGAACGACGGGAAAATCCGCCTGAAAGTGACGCAGTGCGGTGCCGATTACGCCGATTGCGAAGTCATGGCCGGCGGTGCGATCAGTGATCGCAAGGGCGTGAATGTGCCTGATGTCGTGCTTCCTCTTGCGGCGTTGTCCGAAAAGGACCGTGCCGATCTGGAATTTGTTTGCGAGCTGGGCGTCGAGTGGTTGGCGTTGTCATTTGTGCAGCGTGCGGCCGACGTCGAAGAGGGCAAGGCGCTTGCGCGCGGGCGTGCTGCGATCATGTCCAAGATCGAGAAACCCGCCGCGGTCGAAGCCTATGAAGAGATCCTTGCCGCGTCTGACGGCATCATGGTTGCACGCGGTGATCTGGGGGTTGAATTGCCCGTTCAGAAATTGCCGCCGATCCAAAAGCGTCTTATCCGTGGGGCGCGCCGTGTGGCCAAGCCGGTGATTGTCGCGACGCAGATGCTTGAGTCGATGATCGAGAGCCCTGTTCCGACCCGTGCCGAGGTTTCCGACGTGGCGACCGCGATCTATGAAGGCACCGATGCTGTGATGCTCAGTGCCGAAAGCGCCGCGGGCGCGTTCCCCGTAGAGGCCGTGGCAACGATGGATGCTGTTGCCGTCGAGGTCGAAAGCGACCCGACCTACCGTGCTGTGATCGAGGCCAGCCGAAGTGCCGAGCGCACAAGTGTGTCGGACGGAATCGTGGCTGCCGCCCGTGAAATTGCAGAGACTACGCAGGTCGCCGCGATCTGTTGCTTTACCCATTCGGGAACAACGGCGGCAATGGTATCGCGCGAACGCCCGCGCGTGCCGATTATCGCCCTGACGCCTCTGGTTAAAACAGCTCGCCGGCTGAGCTTGCACTGGGGGACGAATTGTTTTGTCACCGAAGAGGTCGACCGGTTCAAGTTTGCGGTTGTGAATGCGGCTCGTGTGGCGCTCAAGGCCGGATATGCGACTGAAAAAGACCAGATTATCGTCACAGCAGGTGTGCCGTTCAACGTGCCCGGCACGACAAACATCCTGCGGGTTGCGCCATGCGAAGAGCGATTGATCTTTAACACCGACCCGTAACCGAGGTCTTTGTGTTCCAACAGTTTCGAGGGGCGTCCGGTTTTGCAACCGGGCGCTTTATTGCTGCTGTGCCGTACCAAAGCTGTCTGGTAAGAGTGCCAACCAGATCAGACGTTTAAATCAGAGGGGCAGATTTGTCGGGCAAATCCGATGGTACGCGCCCGGTTTTCCAATTTCCGCTTGCTATGGTGGTGCGCGCGATTTAAAGTACAGTTTCTCAACGCGTGTGCGGGCCGAATGCGGCATGCCTTGCACATGTTAACCGATCTCAAACTATGGAGACGAAAATGCCCAAGATGAAGACGAAGTCGAGCGCGAAAAAACGCTTTAAGGTAACGGCCACGGGCCGGATCCTTGCTGGTCAGGCTGGCAAACGCCACGGCATGATCAAACGGAGCACCAAGTTCATCCGCAACGCACGCGGCACCACAACACTGAGCGCTCCTGACGAGAAAATCGTCAAGGGCTACATGCCGTACGCGCGTTAAGGAGAATTTGAATGTCAAGAGTTAAAGGCGGCGTTGTCACTCACGCCCGGCACAGAAAAGTTGTCAAAGCGGCCAAAGGTTATTACGGCGCGCGGTCCACGAACTTCCGTACTGCAACGCAGGCGGTCGACAAGGCCAACCAATATGCCACGCGCGACCGTAAGAATCGCAAGCGGACATTCCGTGCGCTGTGGATCCAGCGGATCAACGCAGCCGTGCGCAGCCACGATGAGGCGCTGACATATTCACGTTTCATCAATGGTATGGCGCTGGCCGGTATCGAAGTAGATCGCAAGGTTCTGGCCGATCTGGCCGTGCACGAGCCCGAAGCGTTTACAGGAATCGTTGAAAAGGTGAAAGCGGCGCTCGCGGCCTGAGCCCGAACACTGTTTTCTCAAAAGGCCGCGATCCTGGAAACGGGTCGCGGCCTTCTTGTGTTCCGGGGTATTGGCACCGGAAAGTCACAGGGGCGCTGTGTGAGTTTGGCATGGCTTGCACAGACGGCGTCTGCGGAGTAGCAAACGGGCGTGGCGCGGACAGGGTGGAACGATGGACGATCTGAAAACAAAGTATCTAACGATGATTGCCGATGCCGGGGATGAACAGGTGTTGGAAGCCCTGCGGGTGCAGGCCGTTGGTAAAAAAGGCGAAGTCAGCCTGAAGATGCGCGGGCTGGGCAACATGAGCCCCGAAGAGCGCCAGACCGCAGGACCTGCGCTTAACGCGCTCAAGGACGAGATCACCAGCGCGCTGGCAGCCAAAAAGGCCGCCCTTGGCGATGCGGCCCTCGAAGAGCGGTTGCGCGCCGAATGGCTTGATGTGACCCTGCCCGGACGGGGACGTCGCGGACAAGGAAGCCTTCATCCGGTCAGTCAGGTCACCGAAGAAGTTACCGCGATTTTTGCTGACATGGGGTTTGCCGTCGCCGAGGGCCCGCAGGTCGAGAGCGACTGGTACAATTTCGATGCGTTGAATATTCCGGGCCATCATCCCGCTCGCGCCGAGATGGACACCTTTTACATGCACCGTGCGCAGGGCGACGACCGCCCGCCGCATGTGCTGCGTACCCACACCAGCCCGGTGCAGATCAGGTCGATGCAAAAGCAGGGCGCACCCATTCGGGTAATTTGCCCCGGCCGCGTGTATCGTTGTGACTATGACCAGACACACACGCCGATGTTCCATCAGGTCGAAGGGCTTGCTATCGACAAGCATATCTCGATGGCCAATCTGAAATGGGTGCTGGAAGAGTTCTGTCGCAGCTTTTTTGAAGTTGACGATGTCGAGCTGCGCTTTCGCGCCTCGCATTTTCCGTTCACCGAGCCCTCGGCAGAGGTCGATATCCGGTGTTCATGGGCGGGTGGCACGCTGAAACTCGGCGAAGGGGACGACTGGCTTGAGATTTTGGGCAGTGGCATGGTTCACCCCAAAGTGCTTGAGGCTGGCGGGATTGATCCGGCCGAATGGCAGGGGTTTGCCTTTGGTATGGGAATCGACCGGATCGCGATGCTGAAATACGGCATTCCGGACCTTCGCGCGTTTTTCGACAGCGATCTGAGATGGTTGCGGCACTACGGTTTTTCAGGGCTTGATGTGCCGACGCTTCATGCCGGTTTAAGCCGTTAGGCGGGATGGCAGGGCGGATGCTTTGGTGTTCGCTGCCACGCAAAGAGTAAACGAGGGCGGGGTGACGCGGCAAAACAGCGTCGAGGCCTTTTAGCCCTCAATCAACAGAACGAGAGCAGTACGCAACTGCTGACACTCTTTACGGAGGATATTGCTGTGAAATTCACGCTTTCCTGGCTCAAGGACCACCTTGAGACCGACGCCACACTGGAAGAGATCCTGTATGCCCTGACCGATCTCGGGCTTGAGGTCGAGGGTGTCGCCAACCCTGCTGAACGGCTTGCGGCCTTTAGTATCGGCAAAGTGAGCACGGCGGAAAAGCATCCTGATGCCGACAAGCTGCGTGTGTGTCAGGTTGAAACCGGTGATGGTCCGCTACAGATCATTTGCGGGGCTCCGAATGCGCGCGCCGGCATTACCGTCGTCGTGGCCAAGCCGGGAACTTATGTGCCGGGCATCGACACAACGATCAGTGTCGGAAAAATCCGTGGTATCGAAAGCCACGGCATGATGTGTTCCGAGCGGGAAATGGAATTGAGCGAAGAGCACGATGGCATTATTGAATTGCCCTCTGGCGAGGTCGGTCAAAGCTTTGTCGAGTGGCTTGCCAAAAACGACCCCGCCAAAGTCGATACGGTGATCGAGATTGCGATTACTCCCAATCGCCCCGATGCTTTGGGGGTCTACGGGATTGCGCGCGATCTTGCGGCGCGCGGTTTGGGGAAGTTGAAGCCGTATAATGCCGATCCGGTTCAGGGTCAGTTTCCGTGCCCGATCCGTATCACCATCGACGAAGATGCCCGCGACGGATGTCCGGTGTTTCTGGGGCGGGTTATCCGCGGGGTCAAGAATGGCCCGTCGCCCGACTGGCTTCAGGATCGTTTGCGGGCAATCGGTTTGCGGCCGATCTCTGTGCTGGTCGATATCACCAACTTTTTTACTTACGACAACAATCGCCCGCTGCATGTCTTTGATGCTGATAAGGTTTCGGGGAACTTGCGGGTGCACCGTGCCCTTGGCGGCGAGACGCTGGTCGGGCTTGATGACAAAGAATACACCTTTGAACCGGGCATGATTGTGATCTCTGATGACGCGGCGGTGGAGAGTATTGGCGGTGTCATGGGCGGGCTTGCAACCGGCTGCACCGACGAGACAGTGAACGTCTTCCTCGAGGGGGCCTATTTCGATACGGTGCGCACGGCGCTGACGGGGCGGGCGCTCAAGATCAATTCGGATGCCCGGTACCGGTTCGAGCGGGGCATTGACCCCTATTGGACGCCGAAGGGCATCGAGGCTGCGACCCGCATGATCCTCGATCTGTGTGGCGGAGAGGCCTCCGAGGTTATGGTTGCGGGGGCATTGCCGAACGTCGATCGCGCCTTCCGGCTTGATACGGCCCGTGTCGAGAGCCTTGTGGGGATGTCGATTTCCGAGAGTGAGCAGCGACAGACCTTGACGGCGCTTGGTTTCCGGCTGGAAGGGGACATGGCCCATGTCCCTAGCTGGCGTCCTGATGTCCTCGGAGAGGCTGATCTGGTAGAAGAAGTCGCACGGATAGCCTCGCTGACTAAACTTAAAGGAGTGCCTCTGCCGCGCGCCACAAGTGGCGTCCCCAAGGCGATCCTTACGCCGATGCAAAAACGCGAAACAGGGGCGCGCCGCCAACTTGCGGCTCTGGGTTACAATGAATGTGTGACCTATTCGTTTATTGACCGTGCTGCTGCGACCCTGTTCGGGGGGGGCACCGACGCGATGATGCTTGAAAATCCGATCTCTTCGGAAATGAGCCATCTGCGACCCGATCTGTTGCCGGGGCTGCTTCAGGCCGCCGCCCGCAATCAGGCGCGTGGTTTTATGGATCTGGCTCTATTCGAGGTTGGCGCGGCCTTTTCGGGTGGCGAACCCGAAGAGCAATGCCGCATGGCGAGCGGTATTCTGGTGGGCCACACCGGACCGCGTGATGTTCACGGTGCGCGCCGCCCTGTGGATGTGTTTGACGCAAAAGCCGATGCCGAAGCCATCATGGCGGCGGTTGGGGCACCTGCGAAGTTGCAAATTTTGCGCGGAGTTCCGGGCTGGTGGCATCCGGGGCGGTCGGGCAAGTTATGCTTGGGGCCGAAGGTGGTGTTAGGTGTGTTCGGGGAGCTACACCCGAAGGTCCTTCAAGCGCTGGATGTCAAAGGACCTGCCGTCGCGTTTTGCATCATGCTCGAGGCCATCCCGATGCCACGTGCAAAAGGCAACAGCAGGGGGGCATTGTTGTTGAACGATCTACAGGCCGTGGAGCGCGACTTTGCCTTTGTTGTGGATGCAAAGGTTGAGTCGCTGACATTGGTGAATGCGGCAGCGGGTGCAGACAAGGCGTTGATCGAAGATGTTCGGGTGTTTGACGAGTTTACCGGCGAAAAGGCCGAGGCTCAGATGGGTGCGGGCAAAAAATCGCTGGCGATCAGTGTGCGGATGCAACCAACCAAAAAGACGATGACCGAGGAAGAGATCGAGGCCGTCGGGGCCAAGATCATTGCGAAGGTTGGAAAAGCAACGGGGGGTGTGCTGCGCGGATAGCCGCAGCCGCTTCTCGGAGTTGTTAAAAGAGGAAAGGGATCAGAAATGACACTGAATGTATATCTTTCAGGCGAGATTCATACGGATTGGCGCGAGCAGATCACCAACGGGGCAGACGGGTTGGATGTGACGTTTCACGGTCCAGTGACCGATCATGCGGCGTCTGATGATTGTGGTGTGACGATACTCGGAGAGGAGCCGAACAAGTATTGGCACGACCACAAGGGCGCGATGGTCAATGCGATCCGTACACGCAAAGGCATTGCCGACGCGGATATTGTCGTCGTGCGGTTTGGTGAGAAGTACAAACAGTGGAACGCAGCGTTTGACGCGGGTTATGCCGCAGCCCTTGGTAAATCGCTTATTATCTTGCACGGAGCCGATCATCAGCACGCGTTGAAAGAGGTCGATGCGGCGGCACTGGCTGTTGCCGACGATCCGGCGCAGGTGGTGGAGATTCTGAAGTATGTTTTGACAGGATCCCTCTCGAAGTGATGCCTGACGTGACGCTGTGATGTGACGTTTGAAAATGCGCCCGGACATTTTTTCGGGCGCATTTTTTATGCACGCTACTCTAGATGGCAACAGGCCCGAGCCGATTCCGTATTTCCCGCAAAAGACTATAAACCGTCGCAACTGAGGTCTTGGGGTTCTCCTTTGAGGACTTGCCGGTGATATCGACCGTATAATTGGCGCCGCCTGCAAACACACTATAGCTGTGTGTGTTGCCCGTGGCGGCAGGGTCCGCGATCAACTGGACCTGCGTGGCATCCATGCCAACACCGGCAAGGGCAAGGGTCGCGGCGACATTTGCATTCTGGGGATAGGCGGCTGCGGCCTCGCGGGCCGTTCCGCTAAAAAAGGTCGTGCGTTGGGTCAGGGTTGTCAAATCTACAACCTTTTCGACGGGGGATCCGGCCCACGCCATCGGAGGTTTGCGACCAATGTAAGTCACCGACTTGATACCGGAGGGGCGTAAAGCCGACAGCAGATCAATGCCACCGATAGCCCCTGCGGGCAGGATCAATCGCGCGCCGCTTTCCTCGGACAGGGCGATCAACCGCTCTTCGAGGGATTGATCGGCCAGCGCTCCGATGGAGGCAACGACCGTGTCGATCCCCGCCGCAAGGCACTGCGGGACAAGTTCGATAACTGCGGAGTGACCAGCGCATTCAATAATCACGTCGGGTGACGCGGCGATCAAGGCGTCGGCATTTGTCACCCAAGATACCTCTTGGGCGGCACCGTCGGGGGCGCATTGCCCGTCTTGATCGCGGACAAGCACACAAAGATGCGCAAGAGTGAGTGCAGGGTCGGCGGCGATCATTGCAACAAGACTACGCCCGATATTGCCGTATCCGATAAGGCCTAAACGCATCAGTCGCGCGCAGGTGTGACAATGCCGACCTGAACGGCATCGCGGCTCAGGAAGCGGTCAAGATAACGAACAAGATTGGGATGATCATCCCATTCAACCGCCTCTTTGACGCCGTAAAAGTCCAACGCGCGCAGCCAGGGCGCGATTGCTATATCTGCGATAGAGTAGTCGCCGGCGATCCAGTCTCGATCTGCCATTTCTGCCTCAAGCACAGCAAGTAGCCTTTTGGCTTCGGCAAGATAACGTTGCTGTGGTCGCTTATCCTCGAAGGTTGCGCCGGCAAATTTATAGAAGAAGCCGAGCTGACCAAGCATCGGACCAAGCCCGCCCATCTGGAACATAAGCCATTGAAGGACCTTAGCCTTGTCACTGGCTGTGGTGCCCATCAATTTGCCGGTTTTTTCAGCCAGATAGATGAGGATCGCACCCGATTCAAACAAACCGATAGGCGCGCCATCGGGACCGTTGGGATCAACAATGGCGGGGATCTTGTTGTTCGGGTTGAGCGAGAGAAAAGCAGGGCTTTTTACGTCCGCGTCAGACAGCGTTACTTTGTGGGCCTCGTAAGGAAGGCCAAGTTCCTCAAGTGCGATCGAGACCTTTACACCGTTTGGCGTGGGAAAGGAGTAAAGCTGGATGATGGCCGGATTGGCGGCTGGCCAACGTTTGGTTATGGGAAACTGGTCAAGCATGGTTCTGTCTCTCTTTTTTGCGTTTGTTCGACGATAGGCTTGGCTCTTGGAGATTTGAAGCCGTGTTCGGCGGTTTTTGGCTGTGGTAACCTCAATTCCTGTGGCTGCGCGGGCGCGCAGGAACGATTTAGTGGTGGTAAGTAGGGAGCAAGCAAAATGTTGCAAGAGTTCAGGACGTTTATCGCTAAAGGCAATGTAATGGACATGGCCGTTGGCATCATCATCGGTGCGGCCTTCACGGGGATCGTAAAGTCGATGGTGGATGATTTACTGAACCCGATCCTTGGGTTTTTTATCGGGGGTGTCGATTTTAGTGATTACTTCGTTGTGCTTGGGCAGGGAGACTTCTCATCGCTTGCGTCAGCCCGCGAGGCGGGCGTGGCAACCTTTGCCTACGGATCTTTTGTGACGTCGGTGATCAACTTTCTGATCATTGCATTCTTGGTGTTCATGCTGGTGCGGTACGTCAACAAGGTTAAGGCCGTTACGGAAAAGCCGGTAGCGGTGGCATCGGCAAAGGCGGATGCGGGGCCAACTGAAAAAGATATTCTTATTGAAATCAGGAACGCTCTGCAAAAGCAGTAACCCCAAACGAAAAAAAACGCCCAAAAAGTGGGCGTTTCAATCTAGGTAAATTTTCTTGCTCGAACTTGTGTCAGGCGGCTTCGCGGCGCGTTCTCCGGCGCGACCTGAGAAGTATACCAGCGACGACCAGTCCACCCGCCAAGATAGGCGCGGTTGCTGGCAACGGTACTTCGGCGATTACATTGAATGTACTCAGGTAAAAACCTGTGTTCATGATACCTGTTGCGGGGTTTGCGGTCTTGCTGACAAAAGAAAACACGCTCCCTGTAAAGGGAGTAGGAAGATAGTTGAACGCTACCGATCCACCGGATACGCTGCCCGGGTTGGAGCGTCTGTTCGTAACAACCCTTACACCATCAACGTACAGGTCAAAAAACTGGTTGACGGTGCTGTAGCTGCGAAGCGTAAAGTAGTTTATCGAAACTTCGCGCGTAAACTCGAGAACAAGAGCCTCGTTACCAGCCACAAGTCCCAGATTGCTGCCGGCCGCCGCGCCAACGACCGCGCCGTCATCAACACCCCAACCATTGGCCGTCTGTGTGATGTTGGCCGCAGTGCCGGTTGTCGTCGTACCGACGAAATCGGCCGCGTAACCGTAGAACGTTGGTTTCATGTAGTCGCTTGGCGGCACAGAGGTCAGGTTGTCCGGGCCTTCGCCAAGCGTGTCGTAATAGGTAACGGTGTCGGCAATGCCAACTCCCGCGGTCAGGCAAGTTGCTAATACAGCTAACCCAACTTGAAATGATTTTATACTTTTGAACATAATATTCACTCACCAGTTCGAAAATTTACAACATCATAAGTAGCATGCCGAGATGGTTGTTGCAACGGTTGGCGCTGCTCAATGGTTAACAAGTGGTAACAATTGAGGCAGCTTTTCGCCAGTTTGGTCCGTATCTAAGCGAGATATAGCGGCAAAATTCCCGAACACTTAAAGTATTGCCCGCAACGCGGCGAAAACAGATTCGATTGCGAACCTTCACCGTGTTGAGAGGTTAAGCGATTCGTCCACTTGACGCTGCTGTTCTTCTTGGCGTGGGATGAGGCAAAAACCCCCGTATGCAAAGCAACGGGGGTTCGCATGGTGTGTCGTTTGATGCGTCGTCACTCGGACTCCGTATCGCTCAGAGCATGCCTTCGCGCTCGAGCTTTTTGCGTGCGAGCTTGCGCGAACGGCGAATCGCCTCGGCTTTCTCGCGCGCATTCTTCTCGGAGGGTTTCTCGAAATGTTCTTTTAGCTTCATTTCACGGAAAACGCCTTCGCGCTGAAGTTTTTTCTTAAGCGCACGAAGCGCTTGATCGACGTTGTTCTCGCGGACACTGACCTGCATGTGGTGTCACCACCTTCCTAGGTTTGAGTTTCGTAGAAGCAGGAAGCGCGCCTATAGCAAAGCCCCCCGATGTTGTCTACTGTTAGCGTATGCAAAAATACGAAAGTGCGAGACAGGAGTGAGCCAATGATTTCCCACGATGATGCAAAAGACCGGTTGTTGGACGCGGCGCTAGAGCATGTAGCCTTTGACGGATGGTCCGAGCAGACTTTTCAGGCTGCCGTCTCCCAGTGCGGTATGACGATGGAGGCTGCGCGGTTGAGCTGTCCGCGGGGCGCGGTTGGCCTTGCGTTGGCGTATCACGCACGGGGCGACGCCGAGATGGTGCGCCGTTTGGAGGCGGCAGATCTGTTGTCGATGCGGTTTCGTGACAGGATAGCCGCAGGGGTCCGGTTCCGGATCGAATCCATTGATGACAAAGAGGCCGTGCGCCGGGGCACCACATTGTTTGCCTTGCCGCATCACGCTGCTGATGGGGCACGGGCGATCTGGGGCACGGCAGATGCGATCTGGACAACGCTTGGCGATTCTTCCGACGATATAAACTGGTACACAAAGCGGGCGACCCTGTCTGGCGTTTACGGCGCAACCATCCTGTTCTGGTTGGGTGACGACAGCCCCGACCAGCATCGCACCTGGGATTTCCTTGACCGGCGTATCGAGGACGTGATGCGGTTCGAGCAAGTGAAAGCCAAGGTTAAGGACAATCCCGTTCTCAGCCGTCTGTTTGCCGGTCCCAACTGGTTGGCGGCAAAGGTCAAGGCACCCAGTCGCAAGCCACGCCGCGATTTGCCGGGACATTGGGCACCACGCTCCAATTTATGACGGGTCTTGATTGCGCCGGTCGTGCCAATTGGCGCATGATGTACGTGAATGTTATGCGAGGATTTTATCATGACGCTTCCAGAAACGATGAATGCGGTTGAAATCAGTCAAGCCGGAGGGCCGGAGGTTCTTGTGCCAACGACCCGCCCCGTGCCGTCGGCGGGTGCCGGACAGATTGTAATCCGCGTGGCCTGGGCTGGCGTCAATCGCCCCGACGCGTTGCAGCGCGCCGGCAGTTACGCGCCGCCAAAGGGCGCCAGCGATCTGCCGGGGCTGGAGGCGTCGGGCGTTGTTGCGGCGGTTGGTCCGGGGGTGACTGACTGGGCTGTTGGCGATGCGGTTTGCGCCTTGTTGCCCGGTGGTGGTTATGCCGAATACGTCGTGACACCAGCGGCTCACGCGCTGCCGGTGCCTGCGGGTTTGACGTTGAAACAGGCGGCCTGCCTGCCGGAGACATTCTTTACGGTCTGGTCGAATGTGTTCATGCGTGGCGGGCTTGAGGCTGGCGAGCGGTTTTTGGTGCATGGCGGGTCTTCGGGCATTGGCACGACGGCGATTCAACTGGCCAGACACTTCGGGGCGCGGGTGTTTGCCACGGCCGGATCGGCGGAAAAATGCGCCGCCTGTGTCGCCCTAGGCGCAGAAGACGCGATCAATTATCGCGAGGCGGATTTCGTAGAAATCTTGCGCGCCCAAGGCGGTGCCAACCTTATTCTGGATATGGTGGGTGGAAGCTATTTGCCTAGAAATGTCAATTCGTTAGCGGATGATGGCCGGCTGGTTCAGATTGCGTTTCTTCAGGGGCCCAAGGTCGAGTTGAACTTTGCCCATGTCATGATGCGGCGTTTGACGATCACCGGATCGACCCTGCGCCCACAGTCGGACCTTGCGAAAGCGCAGATCGCCGATGCGCTTCGTGCACAGGTCTGGCCCTTGTTGGAGGCAGGAAAAATTGCACCTGTCATGGACAGCGCATTCGCCCTGAATGATGCGGCAGCAGCGCACACCCGAATGGAAAGCTCGGGCCATATCGGCAAAATCGTTCTGGAAGTTGCCGGCGGCTGAGCCTCACTTGACGGGGGAAAACAAGGCGTCCTGCATCTGGCAATCCTTGATCACGTCAATGCCGCACTTGCGTGGCGCAAGGCTTTTTGTCAGGCAGATCCGCGCCTCGGCAATGCGGCCCGACGTGCAGGTGATTGTGATCTGATCGGGCAACATGGCCGGATTTGCCTGTAGCCACGCATCTTCGATCAGGGTCGCGGGAAGTTTGATTTCTTTGGTGACTTTGCGCAGGACCTGCGGACGGGTGACACTGTCAAAGGCCGCTCGGCTTTTGCTGAAAAACGCCTGTGCTGTCAGCCCGGAGCATACGCCGTGCTTTTTCCAACTGTGCCACGCCAGTCCGCCCGAGCCTGTGATATCGGCCATTGCGGTTGTCTGTGCACGCGTTGGCGGGGGGGCGTCGGTCCGGCAATAGCTGGGCCAGCCGCGTTCGTTTTGGGGCCAAAGCCCGTGTAACACCCAACCCGTGGCACGTCCGGCCTCGCATTGGGCTGCGTCGCGCTGATTGCCTGTTGTGGCGCACCAGCTTGGCGACCAACTCAGGCTGAGAACATAGTAGTCGAAATCGCCCGCGGTTTCGCCTTTGGCATGAGATATTCCGGCACTCAGCAGCAGAACAAGAAGCCAACGCATTTTCTCTTCCCTTTCCGGGTTGCTGTGGATATACGCGATCCATTCCCCGCCATCGAGGATACGCACCACAGACGGTGCGACCGGATTTCCGGCACGGGGTAAGCTATGTCGAAGGAGAGGCCAATGAACAAGCCGATCATGGCGAAAGCCACTGCAGTCTGGCTGGTGGACAACACCACGCTGAGTTTCAAGCAAATCGCAACCTTCTGCGATCTGCACGAACTTGAAGTACAGGGTATCGCGGATGGTGATGTGGCCACCGGTGTCAAAGGGTTCGACCCGCTTGCCAACAACCAACTTGTTCAAGCCGAAATCGACAAAGGCGAAGCCGACGCGCATTATACGCTAAAGCTGAAATATAACGCCGCCGCACAGGGCGAGGAAAAACGTCGTGGGCCGCGCTATACGCCGCTGTCAAAACGTCAGGATCGCCCGGCCTCTATCTTGTGGCTGGTCAAGTTCCATCCCGAATTGTCCGACGGTCAGGTCAGCAAGCTGGTTGGCACAACCAAGCCGACTATTCAGGCGATCCGCGAGCGGACCCATTGGAATATCTCGAACATCCAGCCGATCGATCCCGTGGCTTTGGGCCTGTGCAAGCAGGTCGAACTTGACGCGGCTGTCCAGAAGGCCAACGCGAAAAAGCTCGCCGAAGGCGGAGCCATGACTGATGACGAGCGTCGCAAGCTCGTGTCGACCGAACAATCCCTTGCGGCCGATCCGGAGCCACAGAAATCTGTGCTGTCGGCTTTGGAGACATTCTCCCTGTCAGGCGATCCACGCGGAGATGACGACGAAGATGATCGCCGTTATGAGCCGATCCATGATGCCGAAAGCTTCTTTAACCTGCCCGCAGGTGGCGGAGACGATGACGAAGACGAGGACGACAAGTAGCAGTAACAGGCGCGTCGTAATATTTCAGACCTCTGGGGCGGTGTCGCGCCAGAGGTGTTCAGAGCGCCTTGCGGGCCTTCAAAGCGGCAGAAATCGTGCCGTCATCAAGGTAGTCCAGCTCGCCACCGATCGGGACACCTTGCGCAAGTGACGTGAGCGTCACACCGCTTCCCTCCAGAATATCGGCGATGTAATGCGCGGTCGTCTGACCGTCGATTGTTGCATTCAATGCCAGAATGACTTCAGAAATACCCTCGGTTTCGATCCGCTCGGATAAACGCGGCAGGCGCAGTTCTTCGGGCCCCACAGCATCCAATGCCGAGAGCGTCCCGCCCAAGACGTGATAGCGGCCCCGAAACCCGCCCGAACGCTCCATCGCCCACAGATCGGCAACGTCCTCGACGACGCACAACTCTCCGTTTGCACGCTTTTCGTTCGAACAGATGTTGCAGACCTCTGAAGTGCCGACATTGCCGCAAATCAGACATTCCCGCGCGGAAATAGCCACCTGTTGCATCGCATCCGCAAGCGGGATCAACAGCAACGAGCGTTTTTTGATCATTTGCAGGACAGCACGGCGCGCCGAGCGGGGGCCAAGCCCGGGGAGCTTGGCCATCATCTCGATCAAAGCGTCTATTTCGTTGCTGCCCTGCACCATTGCCGATCAGCCCGGTAATTCCATTCCGGGAGGAAGGCCCATTTCTTGTGCAAGCCGCCCCATTTCTTCTTTGTTGCGGGCTTGCGCTTTTTGCTGGGCGTCCTTGATCGCCGCCATGATCAGGTCTTCGACCACCTCTTTTTCGTCGGGGTTGAAAATCGAAGGGTCAATATCGAGGCCCTTCAATTCACCTTTTGCGCTACAGGTCGCCTTGACAAGGCCCGCCCCGCTTTCGCCGGTGACAATGATCGCGTCCAGATTATTCTGAAGCTGCCCCATCTTTTCCTGCATGTCTTTTGCGGCTTTCATCATTTTGGCCATATCGCCAAGACCGCCCAAACCTTTTAGCATTTTTGTGAACCTTTCCTTAGTTTTATCTTAGTCATCATCAAACGGGTCCCATTCATCCTCAACCTCGGGCAGGGCCTCGATCGCGGCGGATGAGGCCACTTGGGCTGCAGTCCGGATACCAATGATACGCGCCTTGGGAAAGGCATCAAGCACCGCTTGCACCATCGGATGTGCCATGGCTTCGGCGTGCAGGGCGACTTCATCGGCATCGCGCGCCTGTGAAATGGTGTCGGCACCGCCTTCGTTGACCACAGTCACGGCCCACTTGGCGTCTGTCCACGTCTGCAAGCGACTTTTAAGTCGCTGTGCAAGGTCGCGCGCTGTATCTGGGGTTGGCTCGAATTCGATCCTTCCGGGGGAGTACTTTGCCAGACGCAGGGTTGTCTCGACCTCTACCAACAGCTTCACGTCCCTGTTGGCGCGGATCAGTGCCACGACCTGATCGAAGCTCGTGTATCGGTCAAGCGCCTCCTCGTGGGCAATCGCAAGCGCTGCATTGGTTCCAGAGCGCGGGGGCGTGCCGCGGGGGGCACTGATCGGAGCGGTTGCGCGGGGCGCATTTTCTTGATCTTTGGCGCGGCCGCCCCCTCCCACAGGTCCCGCGGGCGGCGGCGGTGCCATATCGCGCAGCCGTTTCATAAGGTCCTCGGGCGGGGGCAGATCGGCTACGTGCGTCAGCCGGATAATGGCCATTTCCGCCGCCATCATCGCGTTGGGGGCTGCTGCCACTTCTTCGAGGGCCCTCAAAAGCATTTGCCATGTCCGGCTGAGCACACGCATCGACAGTGCCTCGGCCATTGCTCTGCCACGATCACGCTCGTCGGGGGAAACGGCCGGGTCATCCGATGCTTCGGGGGTAATCTTGGCCACGCTGATCCAATGGCAGATCTCGGCCAGATCTCGTAATACAGCCAGCGGATCTGCGCCTTCGGAATATTGCGCGCTCAACTCGTTTAGCGCGCCTGCGGCATCGCCCTTCATAACCAGATCGAACAGGTCCAGAACCCGCCCACGATCGGCCAGCCCGAGCATGGTGCGCACCGTATCGGCAGTTGTTTCGCCGACCCCCTGACTGAGTGCCTGATCCAGCAGCGATGTGGCATCGCGTGCTGATCCCTCCGAGGCGCGGGTGATCAGGGCCAGTGCCTCGTCGGTGATCTCTCCGCCTTCCGCCGTGGCGATCCGGCGCAGCATCCCGATCATGTCTTCGGCTTCGATCCGGCGCAGGTCAAATCGCTGACAACGCGACAAAACCGTGATGGGAACCTTGCGAATTTCGGTCGTTGCAAAAATGAACTTCGCATGTGCAGGGGGCTCTTCGAGCGTCTTTAGCAAGGCGTTGAACGCATTCTTCGACAGCATGTGAACTTCGTCGATGATATAAACTTTGAACCGTGCCGATGCCGGAGCATAAGCAACAGTATCCAGAACTTGCGACCGGATGTCGTCGATGCCTG
>JBLIFE010000010.1:0-16457 GCA_047633515.1 Paracoccaceae bacterium
CGAAGTAGAGGTGTCGATCGAACTCAACGTTGCGCGTTCGAACGAAGAAGCCGAACTTCAGGCCTCCGGAAAGTCGATCCAAGATCTTGCAGCAGAGGCCGAGGCCGAAGCTGAATTCGAGATTGCGGAACTGTTCGACGAAATGGGTGCTGCAGCCAATGACGACGATAGCGGCCCGATGGAGGACGCTCCGGCGACCAACGACGAGCAGCCCTGATACAAGACGATATCCGCAAAGCCCCCCACGGGACGGTTTGTGCGAAATGAAACAGGTGGCGGTTACTCGCCACCTGTTTTGCGTTTCAGAACCCAAACACAGCCACCCGAACAATGTGGTTAGGTGGCAATAGCCGGGTCTTGATGCAAGGCCGCTCTCCACAAGACAAACGCAAAAGGCCACCCCGAAGGATGGCCTTTCAATAATGTTCAACGATATTTGAGCGACGGATTACTCTTCGTCAAGCGCTTCGATCGCCGCCTTCAGAGTATCCTTGTCCACTTCTTTCTCTTCGATCGTGGCAAGCTCGAAGACATAATCGATGACCTTGTCTTCGAACAGCGGTGCGCGCATCTGCTGCTGCATCTGCTGGTTCTGCTGCACAAACTCAAAGAACTGACGCTCCTGCCCCGGATATTGACGCGCCTGCGCCAGAATGGCTTGCGTCATTTCCGCGTCGGTCACGTTGATCTCGTTCTTGCGACCGAGTTCGGCAAGCAAAAGCCCAAGACGCACACGGCGCTCTGCAAGGGTTTTGTGCTCGTCGGTGGTTTCGATCTCAGGATGATCGTGTCCTTCGACTTCCGGGTTGTCCTCATGCCACAACTGGTGCGCGATCTGGCCGGCTTCGGCATCCACCAGCGACGGCGGCAACTCGAAACTCACCAGCGCGTCCAGCTTATCCAGTACGGCACGCTTCATGATCGCCCGCGATGCCCCGACATATTCCGCCTCGAGCCGCTCACCGATCTGGGTCTTCAGCGATTCAAGGTCGTCCGCACCAAACTGCTTTGCCAACTCGTCGTTGATCTCGGCTTCCTTAGGCTCTTTTACTTCTTTGATCTTGCACTCGAAAACAGCAGATTTTCCGGCAAGATGCTCAGCCTGATACTCGTCGGGGAAGTTTACCTCGACCGACTTTTCATCGCCGGCCTTCACACCGACAAGCTGCTCCTCGAAGCCCGGAATGAACTGACCCGAGCCCAGCACCAGCGGGAAGTCTTCGGCAGCGCCACCTTCAAACGGCTCGCCATCAACCTTGCCAAGGAAATCCATGACAATCTGGTCGCCATCCTTGGCTTTGCTGTTTTTCTTGCGCGCCTCGAAATTCTTTGCCTGACCCGCAAGCTCCGTAAGCGCCTCGGTCACCGATGCTTCGTCTGCCTTGACGACCAACTTCTCAAGCGTGATGTCGCCAAGCGGCACTTCGGGGATGTCGGGCAGTTTCTCGTAGGACATCTTGACGACGACATCGTCGCCCTCTTTCCAGTTCTCGCCGGTCATCTCGACCTTTGGCTGCAAGGACGGACGGTCGCCTGTTGTTTCGAAATGACTGCTCATCGCGCCATCGACGGCTTCCTGCATCGCCTCGCCAAGAATGCGTGGGCCAAACTGCTTTTTCAGCAGTGCCATCGGGACTTTGCCTTTGCGAAAGCCCTTCATCTCGACCTCGGGACGGGCCTCGACAAGCTTTTCACTGACCTTGCCCTCAAGCTCGGCCGCAGTGATTGTGATCTGGTAGCCCCGCTTGAGGCCTTCGTTCATGGTCTCTGTGACCTGCATGGGTTTCTTCCCTTTTTCTATCGTCTCATGGTGCGGGTGGAGGGAATTGAACCCCCACGCCTTGCGGCGCCAGAACCTAAATCTGGTGCGTCTACCAATTTCGCCACACCCGCATGTACTTTACGGGCCGCTCAAAGGCGGCCCGAAATCCGCGCCCTTCTAACAAGGTCCCGACGCGGATGCGAGGGCAAAAAGACACCCAAATTGAATCCTTGTCGTAATCGCGCGTTTTCTCTGCCTAGCTTGCGGCAGTGCGCCCTGCGCAACCTGCTGTCAACACCCTGCGCAAGACCACCGGAACCTGCTCGGGCAAATCCTCGGCAATCAACCCGTGGCCGAACGACAGCCCCGCCTCCACATGCAGCCACGCACCCAGTTGTGCCGCCTCGAACGGCACAAGACCTTTGGCCAGCAATCCTGTAATGAAGCCGGCAAGCACATCGCCCGCCCCCGCAGTTGCCAGCATCGGCGCAGCGCGCGAATAGCACGCAGCCGCAATCGCGCAGGTCCCGTCAGGCGCGGCAATCACTGTGTCCGGCCCCTTGAGCAGAACAACACACCCCGACCGCGCCGCCGCACAGCGTACTGCCTCCACCTTGCAGAAGGCAGGCCCGCGCGTGGCAGGCTGGCGCATCCGCTCTGCGATATCGGGGAAAAGACGCGCGAACTCTGCGTCATGTGGCGTCAAAACCGCCTGCACTCCGGGCCGGCGTAAAGCCGACCACAGCACCTGCACATCCTCCCTGAACTCAGTAAGCGCATCCGCATCAAGCACCAGCCCCCTCCCCGAGCGCGCCGCCCCAAGCACCAGCGCGCGGCACCGCCCGCCAAGCCCAAGCCCCGGCCCGAGGCACAAAACGTTGATCCGGGTGTCTTCCAGTATCGTCTTTAGCTCGGATGCGTCCTCACACCGTGCCAGCATGATCGCCGTCAGTTGGGCGGCACATTCGGGCAACGCAGCCTCGGGCGCTCCAACACTTACCACGCCGGCCCCGATTCTAAGCGCGCCTCGCGCGGCCAGTCGCGCCGCACCCGTCCGCCCCATCGGCCCGCTTAAAACCAGCGCATGACCATAATTGTACTTGTGCCCTCCCTGTTTGCACAACGCCGCCAGCGCGGGCACATCGGGTCCGGCAAGCCGCAAGGTTCCCATGCTCTCGCCATCAACGCCGCCGTCCTGCCCCGGATGAAACGCCCCGATCCCGATATCGCAAACCGCAAGCGCCCCGCAAACATCTGGTCCCTGCGCCAGATAATGTCCCGGCTTGGGGTGCTGGAACGTGACCGTCAATGCCGCCTGCCCCGACACGCCCGAAGCCCCTCCCGCAGGCACCAGAATGCGCCCGCTGTCGGCCTCCAACCCTGACGGCACATCCACCGCAACCATTCGCGCCGCGTATTGCGCAGGACGGCGCGCCATAAAGTCAAACGCCTCGGCCAGCGGGCCGGTCAACGGACGGGTCAGCCCGATCCCGAACACCGCATCCACATAAAGATCAGCCGGCGCAAAACGCGCCAACGTTGCCTTCGTAAGCGTGTGCACACGACCCAACGCGCACCACCGCGCGTGATTGACACCTGCGTCCGCCGGCAGTCGGGCACTGTCGCCAAAGTGCAGCACCTCGACACGCCACCCCCGCGCTAGCAACAAACGGGCCACGACAAACCCGTCACCACCATTATTGCCCGACCCGCACAAAACGACCGCCACACCCGGCTGCGTCACAAGATCGGGCCAACGCGTCATTACTGCATCAACCACCCCCTGTCCTGCCCGCTCCATCAGGTCGCTCCCCGTCACAGTCCCCGAAAACATCGCACGGTGCTCCATCGCGCGCATTTGCCCAGTGGTTACCAAGTCCGTCATATTAACCTCGTCAACTTTTCTTTTCGCTCAAAAATTAATCTACTGGCTTGCAAAATAAGCACAACAGGGCAAATCGACGGGCCTGCACCTCCGGTTCTAACGGCAGTTTGTTGAAGCCCCGAGTTGATCATGGTCCACCCAAGCTGGGAACAGTCAACGGGAGTCGTGTCGGCATGAAAAAAATTGAGGCAATTATAAAGCCCTTCAAGCTTGATGACGTTAAAGAAGCACTTCAAGCAGTTGGCGTGCAAGGTCTGAGCGTTATCGAAGTTAAAGGGTTTGGCCGCCAAAAGGGCCACACAGAACTCTATCGCGGCGCAGAATACGTCGTGGACTTCCTTCCAAAAGTCAAAATCGAAGTGGTGCTTGCCGACGATCAGTTGGACGCCGCTCTTGAAGCGATCATTTCTGCCGCAAAAACCGACAAGATCGGGGACGGAAAGATATTCGTCTCCAACGTACAACAAGCTATTCGTATCCGCACAGGCGAAGACGGCGAAGACGCCCTTTGATCCTTGGACCAACGATTCATCAACTATCAATCACCACAAACAGAGGGGAAACCGTCACATGAGCAAAGCTGACGTTCTCAAGAAAATCGCCGACGAAGACGTCGAATACGTCGATATCCGGTTTACCGATCCGCGCGGAAAACTGCAGCACGTGACTGTCATGGCCGATCAGGTCGACGAAGACTTCCTGGATGATGGCTTCATGTTTGACGGTTCGTCGATTGCCGGCTGGAAATCCATCGACAAGTCCGACATGAAATTGATGCCCGACACAACCAGCGCATACATCGATCCGTTCTATGCCGAAAAAACCCTGTGCATCCATTGTTCTGTCGTCGAGCCGGACACAGGCGAGGCGTACGATCGTGACCCGCGCGGCACTGCTGAAAAAGCCGAAGCCTATCTGATTGCTTCAGGCATCGGCGACGTGTCCTACTTCGGCCCCGAGGCCGAGTTCTTTTTGTTTGACGACGTCCGCTTTCAGGTCGGCATCAACAAGGTCAGCTATCAGGTCGATGCAGTTGACGCGTCCTGGAACAGCGACACCGAGTACGAGATGGGCAACATGGGCCACCGTCCCGGCGTCAAGGGCGGCTATTTCCCTGTGAACCCGATAGACGAGGCACAGGACCTGCGCTCCGAAATGCTCTCCACGATGAAGCGGATGGGCATGAAGGTCGACAAGCACCACCACGAGGTAGCATCGTGCCAGCACGAGCTTGGCCTGATTTTTGGCTCCCTGACAAAGCAGGCTGACGAACTTCAAAAGTACAAGTACGTGATCCACAATGTGGCCCACGCCTATGGCAAGACCGCAACTTTTATGCCAAAGCCGATTGCTGGCGACAACGGTACCGGGATGCACGTCAACATGTCGATCTGGAAAGACGGCAAGCCGATTTTCGCAGGCGACAAATATGCCGACCTGTCCGACGAGGCCCTGTACTTCATCGGTGGTATCCTGAAGCACGCCAAGGCACTGAACGCGTTCACCAACCCGGCGACAAACTCGTACAAGCGTCTGATCCCGGGCTTCGAAGCCCCCGTTCTTCGCGCCTATTCCGCCTCCAACCGGTCAGGTTGCGTGCGGATCCCGTGGGCTGAAAACCCCAAGGCAAAGCGCGTCGAGGCCCGCTTCCCCGATCCAGCCGCAAACCCCTACCTGTGCTTCTCGGCTCTGTTGATGGCCGGCCTTGACGGGATCAAGAACAAGATCCACCCCGGCGAAGCTATGGACAAAGACCTCTATGACCTGCCCGCAGAAGAGCTGGCCGGCATCCCTACGGTCTGTGCAAGCCTGCGCGAAGCCATGGAGGAGCTTGAAAAAGACATGGACTTCCTTCTTGCCGGTGACGTGTTCACCAAAGGGCAGATCGAAGGTTACATGGCGCTCAAGTGGGAAGAGATCTTTGCCTACGAGCACACACCACATCCTATCGAGTTCAAAATGTACTACAGCTGCTAATAAAGACTGGCGGGCGATTTTATCGTCCGCCACCTCTAGTTTATCGCAGACACCAAAAAGCGCCGGCTGTTTCAACCGGCGTTTTCTTTTCTCGGGCATTCACTTTGTGACGACTTCGCGCGGCCCGGCACTTAGGCGTCCAGCTCGGCATCCCAGTACAGAAAATCGAGCCAACTCTCGTGCAGGAAATTCGGGGGGAAACGACGCCCCCTGTTGCGCAGGTCTTCGGCCGCAGGGCGGCGCGGCGCACGCTTTAGCGCAAGCCCCGACTCGCGCAGGCTACGCGAGCCCTTGCGCAGATTGCAGCTTGAACAGGCCGCTACCACATTCTCCCAACTTGTCACACCGCCCCGCGCCCGCGGCACCACATGATCAAAGGTCAAATCGCCCTTCGCCCCGCAATACTGGCAACAAAACTCGTCACGCAAAAACAGGTTAAAACGCGTGAACGCCACCTTTTTTTGAGGTTTCACGTAATCCTTGAGCACCACGACCGATGGAATGCGGATCTGTGTTGACGGGCTGCGCACCACCTCGTCGTATTCAGCAAGGATCGTTACCCGATCGAGCCACGCCGCCTTTACCGCCTCTTGCCACGGCCAAAGCGACAGCGGGTAATAAGACAAAGGCCGATAATCCGCGTTCAGCACAAGGGCCGGATTAAACCGCAGTCCCTTCGGGTCATGCACGAATGCCGTTCTAAACTCGCCGTTCATGTCACGCTCTCCAATTACACCACCGGTACATCGGTTTCGGACAGGATCAGCCCGCCCGGACATAGATTAACTATATATGGCGTTGAAATTCGAGCAAGCCTCTTGATCTGCCCATCTTCACAAGAAACAGCTTAATGGCAAGAGTTAACGGATATGTGATAAACCACAAAGATTCTGCCTAACGGTTACGCACCCCAAGCACCTCTGACATGAAGCCATAAGCCTGTTGCAGCCCGTCCGGCGATATTCCGTGCGCTGTTCCCTGCATGACATGGGTGTAGACATCGAAATCTTCGGCCACCAACGCATCAGCGGCCTCTTGCAAGCTCTCGAACGGCACCACGTCGTCGCGGTCGCCGTGCAGCAACATAACCGGAGGCTTGGCGGTCACTTCGGGGGCCAGTTTTTCAGGAGCCAAAAGCCGCCCCGAAAAGCCGACAACCCCCGCAAGAGCAGTTTCGCGCCGCGGCGCCACGTGCAGGCTCATCATCGTGCCTTGGGAAAAGCCCACAAGCAACAGCCGGTCCGCCGACAGCCCCTCGTCGTGCATCACCCCGTCCAGATAGGCGTTCAGGTCTTCGACTGCCCGCGCAAGACCTTCGGCAGCAGCCTGCTCGGTCGATCCGTCCATGCGCGGTATGGGAAACCACTGAAAGCCCGTAGGGTTGTTCACACACGGCTCAGGCGCGTCGGGGGCCAGAAATACCGTGTCGGGCATGTGTTGTGACAACGGATCGGCCAGCCCCAAAAGATCCGCACCGTCCGAGCCATAGCCATGTAAAAAGATAACAGCAGATGTCGCTCGGCCCGACTTCGCAGCCTTGCGGCCAGCGTTCAATTCTCTGGTCATAAGAGTCCTTCCCGGTCTTTTTCACTTTTAAAGTAGGCCCATAACAGGCGAGCTGCAACCGATCTCCACGGCGACCACCGGCACGCCAACCTGTGCATTTCAGCGTCCTTGGGCCGCGCATCCAACATCCACAGCATCCGGACCCCCTCTTGCAATGCAAGATCACCGGGTGCAAACGCATCGGCCCGTCCAAGGGCGAACATGGCATAGATCTGCGCGGTCCACGGCCCGATCCCGCACACCGCCGTCAACCGCGCAATAACCTGTGCATCCGGCACATCGCGCAACGCGGCATAGTCGATCTGCGCCTCTGCCAGCGCGCGGGCATACCGCACCTTGGGCCGGCTCAACCCACAGCCCTGCAAGGCGGCATCACTGGCCAAGGCCACTGCTTTGGCCTGTGCCAGACCTGCCTGCTCCACCCTGCTCCAGATTGCGGTCGCCGAGGCAACCGAAACCTGCTGGCTCACAATCGCTTGAAAAAGTGCTTCGAAACCATCGCCGCGCAGGCGCAAGGGCGGCTGGCCCGTTTGCGCCAGCGCCTGCGCAAAGCGCGGCTCGATCTGCGCCAGCCACGCCGTCCCTTCGGCCACGCAATCCGGCCCGGTGATAATGCGCCCCCGTTCGATTGCGCGCGGCATCATAATTTCCGTCACGCCAGCCCCTCCAGCCAAGCCACCGCGCCGTCGACATCCGGCACCTGTGGAATACCGGAGTAATCCGGTCGCCGGATCATCGCCACGCACAACCCAAGAGCGCGGGCGGCCTCAAGCTTTGTCCGGCTGGCGGCACCGCCGGCATTTTTGACAACCAGCCAATCAACGCCCAACCGCTTGAAAAGGTCTTGTTCGTCCTGCATCGAAAAGGGCGGTCGCCCGATCAGAAAACGCCCCCCCGAAAAGGGAAACGGCGCTTCGGCTGCGTCAATCTGCCGACAAATGACCTGACAGCCAGAGAGATTGGAGAATTCCTGAAGGGTCTGACGCCCTGTCGCAAGAAACACCGTGCTGCCTTCGGGAACCAGCGCCGCCACGTCGGCTTCGGTGTCGACAAGCCGCCAAAAGTCGCCTGCCTGCGGCGTCCACGCAGGGCGCAACAGCAAAAGATACGGAACACCCAACTGTGCCGCAACCTGAACGGAACGGGCGGTCATCCGGTGGGCAAAGGGGTGCGTTGCATCAATCACTGCGTCAATGCCTTGCGCGCGCAAATAATCGGCAAACCCCTGTGCCGACCCAAAGCCGCCCCGGCGGGTCGCAACTGGCAAGGCCACAGGCTGCCGGGTGGCACCGGCAAGTGACGCAATGACCCGGTAGCGCGGATCTTGCGCAAGCTTTGTCACCAGCATGCGCGCCTCGCCCGAACCGGCAAGCACAAGCACCTTCACGGCGGGGTGCCGGATCTGGCAAGGATGGCGCCAGCGCGGTCGATAATCACCACATCAACCGTGATCGGGGCTGTCCCGAGAATAGTGGAAATGACACCAAGCGCATCCGTCGCCACCGCCTCGGCAACACGTGCCCCCCCCACGGTCACGGCCTCAAGCGCGGTATTCATCTGCGCAAGTTCAGGGCGCGCTACACGCTTGGCAAGCGCTTGAAGATCAACTTGACTGCGCCCCGAATGCAAATCACGCGCCCCTTGCGAAAGCTTGGTCATTTTGCCAATGCCCCCACCGATGGTAATGTGATCCACCGGATGGCGGGCAAGATACTTCAAAAGCCCTCCCGCAAAGTCGCCCATATCCAGCATCGCGTGGTCCGGCAAACCGTAAAGGGTCTGTACGATGCGCTCAGAGGTGGCCCCTGTGCACCCCGCCACATGGCGCAGGCCACCCGCGCGGGCCACATCAATGCCACGGTGGATGGAAGCAATCCATGCGGCACAGCTGAACGGACGGACAATACCCGTCGTTCCCAGAACCGAAAGACCGCCCGTTATGCCCAAACGCGGGTTCCATGTCTTTGACGCAAGAATATCGCCACCGGGGATCGACAGTGTGATCTCGACATCCCCCGCATACCCGTGCCGCAAGGCCAGTTCGGTCACTTCGTGCACCATCATCGCACGCGGTACAGGATTAACAGCCGGCTCGCCAACTGCGACGGGAAGGCCCGGTCGCGTGACAATGCCAACGCCATCTCCGGCATGAAATACGACGCCGGTGCCAGCCGCCCCCTGCATCACCCTGGCAATCACAAGACAGCCATGGGTCACATCGGGGTCGTCGCCGGCATCTTTTGTGATGCCCGCCTCGGCCCACTCGTGACTATACGCACTGTGGGCCAGCGGAAAAGCGGGCTGCTCGCCGCGCGGCAATGTAATCGACACAGGATCGACAAACGCACCAGTCCACAGCTTTGACAGAGCCGACTTTACCGCCGCCGTGGCACAAGCCCCAGTTGTCCAGCCGCGGCGCAATTCGGTGTCTGGTTTACGGTTCATAGCCTCAGCATAAAGAGCAGCACAGGCAAGCGAAAGGCCCTGACTGCCAACAAAGGGCGGGCTCCCGCCCAAATTCCGCCTTTGGCGTTTTCGGTTGGGCCCGGCGCCGCTGCCGCAGCGCGGGTCTTTCGGGCAGCCGATCGCGCCAGAATTGCAACCACACATCGTCCTATCCCTGACATGAGGTCGCATTTAGAGTACAACGGTCGCTCGTGCTCTTTTCGCCAGCGTTGGAATTGAGCATAAGCTACCTGATGAACAGCACCCTTCCCCTTTTGTCCGGCGACCGCTGGCCTGTGTTGCAACCTGGCTGGGTCTGGCTTTGTGGTGCGGGGCCGGGCGATCCGGGGTTGTTGACCTTGCACGGGCTTAACGCCCTGCGTCAGGCCGATGTTGTCGTCTATGATGCTCTTGTCGGAGAGGCCTTACTGGAATGGGCGCCTCAGGCGGAGCATATCTATGCCGGAAAACGCGGCGGCAAACCGTCGTCGTTGCAACGCGACATCTCGCTTCGGCTTGTGGATCTGGCGCGGGCCGGGCGCCGGGTGGTGCGGCTAAAGGGCGGCGACCCGTTCGTGTTCGGTCGCGGCGGCGAAGAGGCCCAGACACTTGTGCAACACGGTGTGCCGATTCGCATCATTCCCGGCATCACAGCCGGTATCGGTGGTCTGGCCTATGCCGGCATTCCGGTCACCCACCGCGATGTCAATCAGGCCGTAACCTTTGTCACGGGGCACGACCAATCCGGAGATGCCACCGGATCGCTCGACTGGGAGGCGATCGCACGCGGCTCGCAAGTCATTGTGATCTATATGGGCATGAAGCATATCGGCACAATTACACGCGCTTTGATCAAGGGCGGGCGCAGAGCAGACGAGCCGGTCGGCATCGTCACATCTGCCACGACATCAGCCCAAAAAGTGCTGGAGACAACGCTTGCGCAGGCAGAGGCCGACATTGCCGCATCGACCCTAGAGGCACCAGCCATCATTTGCGTCGGACAGGCTGTCACCCTGCGTCAGGCCCTTGACTGGCAGGCGATGGCAAGCGGTGCCGCCCCGCGCAACCTGGACCCCCTTAACCGGGGACGCCCGGCAGAAAGCGCGTGACAGCCCCCCCGCCGCGCCGCGGGTTCGTGATTGCGGCCCCCGCCTCGGGGAGTGGCAAAACCACGCTCACCCTTGCCCTGCTGCGCGCGTTTTCCCGAAAAATGCCTGTGCGTGCGGCCAAATCGGGGCCTGACTACATCGATCCACAGTTTCACGAAGCCGCCTGTGGCATGCCATCGCTCAATCTTGACGCATGGGCGATGCCACCCGAGCAGATCCGCGCATTGGCCACAGGCCAGCCCGGGTCAGACAGTCTGCTGATCGTCGAAGGCGCGATGGGGCTTTTCGACGGCGCCCCCCCCGAAGGCGATGGATCAGCCGCCGATCTGGCCGATATTCTGGGCCTGCCGGTTTTGCTGGTGATCGACGCAGGCAAAATGGCACAATCGGTGGCCGCGCTTGTGGCGGGGTTCGTGAACCATCGCCCGTCCCTTTCATTTTGCGGCATCATCCTGAACCGCGTCGGCAGCCCGCGCCATGAGGCCATGTTGCGCCATGCGTTAAAGCGGGCCGGTCTGCCGCCGGTCGTCGGCGCGCTGCCGCGGCAGGCCGACCTGTCACACCCCTCGCGCCATCTGGGACTTGTCCAGGCACAAGAGCGTCCCGACCTGGAGCTGTGGCTCGACCGGCTGGGGGATCTGGCACAGACCCATATCGACCTCGCAGCGCTTTGTACCGCAGGTTCAAGCGCCTCCGCGCACCTGCGCTCCTCCCCGTGCCTTGCACCTTACCCCGCCCCGCCACCACCGGCAGGGCATATCGCTATCGCCAGCGACCGGGCCTTTGCCTTTTGCTACCCGCACCTGCTGTCACAATGGCACGGCGCAGGGGCACGGCTGTCGTTCTTCTCACCCCTTGCCGATGAACCCGTCCCACACGCAGACCTTGTATACCTTCCCGGCGGGTACCCCGAATTACACGCAGGCCGGATAAGCAACAACGCACAGTTTATGAACAGCCTGCGGAAGGCCGCCCGGACAACTGACATTTATGGGGAATGTGGCGGATACATGGTGCTTGGCGATGCGTTGACCGACGCAAGCGGCGTGGCACACCCCATGGCCGGGCTGTTGAAATTGCACACCAGCTTCGCACAGCGAAAGCTGCATCTGGGGTATCGGCACCTTGAAACCACAACAGGCCCCTTTGCAGGCCGGTGGCGCGGGCACGAGTTTCACTACGCCACGACTCTTTCCGCCAAAGGCCCTCCCCTTTTCACGGCACGCGATGCGATGCACAACCGATTGCCCGAGATGGGGTTGCACGTGGGGCGCGTCTGCGGCAGTTTTGCGCACCTGATTGCCCCTGCACACGACAGAAGTGCATCAGAGCAAACGGCCCCTTGGGTCTTTGATTCATAGATAGAAAGTCAAAGTCATGACCGCCTCCGTCGATTCGTCTTTGCCTGATGATTCTCGCGCACGGCGCAACGTGATTGTCCTTGTGGCCGCTCAGGCGATCCTCGGGGCGCAAATGCCGATGATTTTCGTGATCGGCGGTCTGGCCGGCGGGATGCTGGCCTCCAATATCTGTCTGGCCACCCTCCCGATCTCCTTGATCGTCTTTGGCTCTATGACAACTGCACCGTGGCTGTCGCCATTGATGCAGCGGCGCGGCAGACAGTTCGGCTTTTTCATCGGTGCGCTTGGTGGCGCGGCGGGCGCGGCCATTTCGGCATGGGCACTTTATACCGGTTCGTTTGCAATTCTTCTGGTCGGGTCCTACCTGACAGGGATCTACATGTCTGCGCAGGGCTTTTACCGGTTCGCCGCAACAGACACCGCCTCTGCCGCGTTCCGGCCAAAGGCGATCTCGTATGTGATGGCCGGCGGGCTGTTGTCTGCCATCATCGGCCCGCAATTGAACAAGCTGGTGCAAGACGCCTTTGTTGTACCTTTTCTCGGATCCTACCTGACGGTGATGTGCCTCAATATCGTCGGAATGACCTTGTTCTTTGCCCTTGATCTGCCAAAGGGCAGCAACAGCACACCAGAAGTCGTTGTTGCAAAAAGCCGGACCCGCAAACAGCTTTTGTCGGACCCCAGAGTGGTCGTAGCCATTATTTGCGCCATGGTCAGCTATGCCCTGATGAACCTTGTCATGACATCGACGCCTCTGGCTGTCGTCGGCTGCGGATTTACCAAGAATAACGCGAACGACATCGTATCTGCCCATGTGTTGGCAATGTTTGCTCCGGCGT
Organism: Paracoccaceae bacterium; assembly: GCA_047633515.1. Taxonomy (GTDB): domain Bacteria; phylum Pseudomonadota; class Alphaproteobacteria; order Rhodobacterales; family Rhodobacteraceae; genus JBLHUT01. The sequence goes on from JBLIFE010000010.1 coordinate 12,945, forward strand.
TCTTTACCGGCCATCTGATCACACGGTTCGGTGTCGAGCGGATTATCGCGACCGGTCTGATCATTCTGGCCGGTGCCGGCGTTGTGGCCCTCTCGGGCGTCGGGCTGGGCAACTTTTTCTTCGCTCTGATCCTTTTGGGGATCGGTTGGAATTTCGGTTTTATCGGAGCAACCACAATGCTGGCAAGCACGCACGCGCCGCATGAACGGGGCGTCATTCAGGGTCTCAACGACACTATCGTCTTTGGCTGCGTGACACTGGCCTCGCTAGCATCGGGCGGGCTGATGAATTGTTCGGGCGGCAGCACAGTTCAGGGATGGAATGCGGTAAATATCGCCATGGCCCCTTTTCTTGTTCTGGCCGGTGGAGCGCTTATCTGGTTGGCGTTGCGTCCCAGATCGGCATAGGCACCCGACGAAGGCCCTTGGCTGGCCGGTTCAGACCACCCCGCCAAAGCCACAGCGCAATAGCCGCCAGTTCACCCGCAGCGCGCTGAATTGTGGCCCGCCCTCGAACAGGCACTCGGGCCTGCGCGCGATGACCCGAAGGGTCGGCTCAGCCATCCACCCTTCGATCAGTGCCCCGCGCGGGGCACCGCGCAGCGCAGCGCGACCGTCGCACAATGCCGTCAGCCCTTTACTGGCAAGACCTGCAATCGCCTCCGGGCGACCATCCAAAAGCGGCACCCGTCCGCGCGCCTCAAGCTCTGGCAACGCCACAAGATACCGCGCAAGGCCAGCCGCCGCCCCCCACCTCATGGCGGCCTCCTCGGCGGCGCCATCGGCCTTAAGCGCAAGCATCGCCGACCAGACAAGCCCACCAGCCGTTTCGCGCAGATACGCGTCAAAATGCGCGGCATCCTCGAACGGATCCTTATAGATGTCCCAACGACGCGCGGCGATCATCCGGTCCAGAACGGGGGCCATCTGGGGCGTTACGATACCGGACAGTGGCCCTGCGACCTCGTGAGCGCGCGCTGGCTTGCCGGCAGCAATCTCTTCGATAACGTCGCGCCACCATTGCAGGCGCATCTCGGCAATCATCGGTTCCTGTGTGACCCAAGGGGCCTTTACCACCTCGAGGTTGAAAGCATAAAGCACCAATAAAACAGCGCGTTCCGCCACTGGTGCGGCCATCGCCGCGCGAAAACGGTCCGGATCGCTGCGGCGCACCAGATCGGCACAGGCCTGAACACTCATGCCCAACCCTCCGACCGGCACCGGATCAAGCGGGGGCTCCGTCGCGCACGAGTTTCCAGATGATCGCATCGAGCAGCGCCTCAAAGGACGCATCCACAATATTTGCCGACACCCCCACAGTGGACCATCGCCGCCCCGCGGCATCCTCGCTGTCGATAATCACCCGTGTGACCGCGTCGGTGCCGCCATCGGTAATCCGAACCTTGAAATCGACCAACCGCATGTCTTCGATATAGCTTTGGAACTGGCCAAGATCCTTGCCCAATGCCTTGGCCAAAGCATTCACCGGTCCGCGATCCGCCCCCCCTTCATCAAGGGATTCACTGACCGACAGAACCTTGAGATCGCCGATTTTCACAACGACCATCGCCTCCGAAAGACTGACCATCCGGTTATACTTGTTTTTGCGCCGCTCCACCGTAACCTTGTATCGCTTGACCTCGAAAAAGGTCGGCAACTGGCCCAACTCGGCAAGTGCGATCAATTCGAACGAGGCCTGCGCAGTGTCATAAGAATAGCCGGTCGATTCGCGCGCCTTGATATTGTCAAGAATACGCAGCAACGCCGGATCACCCTTTTCAACGCTGATGCCCGCCTCGGCCAACCGGTTGCGCAGGTTGGATTGGCCAGCTTGGTTCGACATCGGCACAATGCGTGCATTGCCGACCACTTCGGGCGGAACATGCTCGTAAGTGGTCGGATCTTTCAAAATTGCAGACGCGTGCAATCCGGCTTTATGCGCGAATGCGGACGCCCCGACATAGGCCGCCGCACGTACCGGCACCCGGTTCAAAATATCATCCAGCCGCCGCGACGCCCGCGTGAGCCGGGAAAGCGCCTCTTGGGTCACACCGGTGGTATAGCGGCTTCGATACGGCTCCTTGAGCAATAATGTCGGCAATAGCGAGGTCAGGTTGGCATTGCCGCACCGCTCGCCAAGCCCGTTCAACGTGCCCTGCACCTGTCGCACCCCCGCATCAATTGCCGCCAAAGACCCTGCAACCGCGTTCTCGGTGTCGTTGTGGGTGTGAATCCCAAGCCTGTCTCCCGGCACACCGCCGGCAATAACCGCGCGCGTGATCGTCGCAATCTCGGTCGGCAGGGTGCCGCCATTGGTGTCACACAGCACAATCCACCGCGCCCCCGCATCCCGCGCTGCGTGCAACACCTGCACCGCGTATTCAGGGTTGGCTTTATAGCCATCAAAAAAGTGCTCGGCGTCGAACAAGGCCTCTCGCCCCTGCGCCACCACATACGCCACCGAAGCCGCGACATTGGCTGTGTTTTCCGCCAGTGAAATCCCCAACGCCGTCGTGACGTGAAATTCATTGGCCTTCCCGACAAGGCACACCGCGGGCGTGTTCGCATTCAACACCCCCGCCAGAACCTCGTCGTTCTCGGCCGAACGCCCGGTACGCTTTGTCATGCCGAACGCAGTAAAGATCGCAGTCCCGAACGTCGGAGCCGCCTCGAAAAAGGCACTGTCGGTCGGGTTCGCCCCGGGCCAGCCACCCTCGATGTAATCAAGGCCCAGACCATCGAGCATAACCGCGATCTGGTGCTTTTCATCAAGCGAGAATTGCACCCCTTGGGTTTGCTGTCCGTCGCGCAACGTTGTGTCGTAAAGATAAAGCCGCTCGGTCATTCGATTGCCTCGAGTGCTGCGTGATCCACCGGACCGGTCGCTGTCACAACAGCCCCCTGTTTTGAAATCTTGACCTCGGCCCCTGCCGCCACCGCCGCATCGCGCAGCGCGTCGGAGCGGGCATAATCCCGTGCGGTGCGGGCGGCATCAATCAGTGCCGCAACCCGCTCAAGTGCCGGATCACCCTGTGCGATCGCCTGCTCGCTTAACAACCCCATCAATTGCGCCGAGGCCTTGAGCCCCGCAAAATCCCCCGATTGTGCCAATTCATGCAACGCCGCAATGGCCCCCGGCGTATTCACGTCATCACTCAGCGCCGACAGAACGGACGGGGCCGGCCTTGTTGCGGGGTCGATGCCCGCAACAAGGCCCCGCCACTTGGCCAGCGTCTTGCCTGTCTCGCGGGCCTTCTCGTCGGTCCAATCCATCGGCTTGCGGTAGTGGGTGGACAGAAAGACAAAGCGGATCACCTCGCCCTCGTAGCCCTGATCCAGCAGATCCCGCACAGTAAAGAAATTACCAAGTGATTTGGACATCTTGCGCCCCTCGACCTGCAACATCTCGTTGTGCATCCAGACCTGCGCAAACACCCCTTGGGGGTGCGCACAGCAACTTTGGGCAATTTCGTTTTCGTGATGCGGAAATTGCAAGTCGTTGCCACCACCATGA
>JBLIFE010000011.1:0-16311 GCA_047633515.1 Paracoccaceae bacterium
TGGTCGTCGCCACGCGCGGTCGGGCCATCATACCGACACGCGGACAATCTGTGGCCGAAATGGCATACGGATTTGTCTATAAGATGGTTGTTGATGTGGCCGGTCGCGACGCTGTAAAGTTCTTCCCCTACATTATGACGCTGTTCATGTTCATTGTGATGGCGAACTTCCTTGGTCTGCTTCCGATGGCCTTTACCACCACTTCGCATTTTGCCGTAACCGTCGTGCTGGCGCTGTCAGTCTTTCTGACGGTCACTGTGCTTGGGTTTGTGCTTAATGGTACAGCGTTCCTGGGCCTCTTCTGGGTTGCCTCAGCGCCGCTTGCCCTGCGTCCGATCCTTGCGATCATCGAGATCATCAGTTATTTTGTGCGCCCCGTCAGTCACTCCATTCGTCTGGCTGGTAACATCATGGCAGGCCACGCTGTGATCAAGGTGTTCGCCGGTTTTGCAGCAAGCGCCGCAATTGCACCTTTTGCCATCGCTGGCATCACTGCTTTTTACGCCCTAGAGGTCCTTGTGGCCTTTATTCAAGCCTATGTTTTCACGATCCTGACCTGCGTCTATCTAAAAGACGCGTTGCACCCGCATCACTAAGGTCAGCCCGAACGACACAACCACTCTATCAAGAAAACTTCCAACGTAAGGAGAACACGACATGGAAGGCGATATCGCTCAAATGGGTCAATTCATCGGTGCAGGTCTGGCAGCTATCGGTTCTGGTGCCGCCGCTATCGGTGTGGGCCACGTTGCTGGTAACTTCCTGGCGGGTGCCCTGCGCAATCCGTCGGCTGCTGCCGCACAAACCGCTACGCTGTTCATCGGCATCGCATTCGCAGAAGCACTTGGGATCTTTTCGTTCCTCGTCGCTCTTTTGCTGATGTTTGCTGTCTAAAACGGCTCTCTGATCCTTACGGCTGGACGGGCGCAAAACTGTGCCCGTCCGGTAACATTACAGGCTTCAGGAGGACGCAATGGCGACCGAGAACATCGCGACCGGACACGGTGCACCGGAAGTCGAAGCGGGTATGCCGCAGCTCGATTTCTCTACTTTCCCGAACCAGATTTTCTGGTTGGTTGTAACACTTGTTGCAATCTATCTCGTGCTGACAAAAATCGCCTTGCCCCGCATTGCTGCGGTTCTTGCAGAGCGTAACGGTACGATCACAAATGATATTGCTGCAGCCGAAGAGCTGAAGCTGCGCGCGGGTGAAGCCGAGGCTGCCTATAAAAAGGCTCTTGCAGACGCACGCGCAGAGGCTCAGAAAATTGCCGCCGAGACCCGGGCCGAAATCCAGATCGGTGTCGATGCTGCCATTCAAAAGGCTGACGCAGAAATTTCGGCCCGGACAGCCGAGGGTGAACAGCGCATTGCGGAGATTCGCGAGAATGCCGTTGCGAGTGTTTCCGAGGTTGCTCAGGAAGCAGCAGCAGCGATTGTCGCGTCTTTTGGTGGCAACGCCAGCTCCACTGATGTGGCGTCGGCAGTTCAGTCCAGATTGAAAGGGGGCGCATGATGACTCGCTTCGCATGGGTTTTCGTCATGATGCTTGGCACCACGCCAGCCATGGCTGCCAGCGGCCCGTTTTTTTCGTTAGGCAACACAGATTTTGTAGTGCTTATCTCGTTCCTGCTTTTCATTGGTGTCCTTGTCTACTTCAAGGTTCCCGCGATGCTAACAGGCAAGTTGGATGATCGCGCCGCGACCATCCAGTCCAATCTTAACGAAGCGCGTGCGCTGCGTGAAGAGGCTCAGACAATCCTTGCGGAATTCGAGCGCAAACAAAAGGATGTTCAGGAGCAAGCTGATCGGATCGTTGCGCAGGCCCGCGAAGAGGCCTTGCTGGTCGCTGACCAAGCCAAAACAAGTCTTGAGGTTTCTATCGTACGGCGCTTGGCCGCGGCGCAGGATCAGATTTCTTCTGCCGAGGCAAAGGCTGTTCTTGCGGTTCGTAACACTGCAGTCGATGTAGCTATCGCAGCCGCCGCAGAACTTGTTGCAAAAGGCTTGTCGGATGCGGATGCCAAAACGCTGATCGACACGGCAATTTCGGATGCTGGCACAAAGTTACACTAAACTTCCCAGTACTTCTGAAACCAAAAGAGCACCGCAATATTTGCGGTGCTCTTTCTATTTAAGCGTCGCAATAAATGTTAACGATACCTGTCGACTTCATGCCCCAATCGCTGCAAGGCAATGACCTCGTTGCGGTCGCTCTTGATCTGATCCTTCAGACACGTCTCTACAAAGCCAAGATGCGCCTCAACGGCCGCGCGTGCTGCTACAGGATCACGTGCCTGTAGCGCCGAGTTAATTGAACGATGTTGCCCAAGCAAAGTCTCGCGGGTCGTGCGTTGCTTGAACATGATTTTTCGATTGTAAAACACACCCTCACGCAGCAATTCGAACATGGATCGCATCATATGAAGCATGACTACATTGTGGCTGGCCTCGATGATGGCCAAATGAAACTCTGCGTCCAAACCTGCTTCGTCTTTCGGGCTCCGCTTTTCATGCGCTTTTTCCATCTTACAAAAGATGGTATCCACGATTTTCAAGTCGGTTTCACTGCCCAGTCGCGCCGCCCGCTCTGCGGCTAACCCCTCCATATCCCGCCGGAAATCAAGATAGTCAAACACCGCCTCGTCGTGGGTCGAAAAGAGCTTGATGATAGCTTCGGAAAATGCCGACCCAAAAACATCGGCCACGAACACGCCCGCGCCCGCCCGCGCAACCAGCAATCCGCGCTCCTGCAACTCTGCGACAGCCTCTCTCAAGGACGGCCGGGAGACCCCAAGTTTCTCGGAAAGTTCCCGCTCGGCCGGCAGCCGTTCGCCGGGACGCAAAATTCCCCGCAACACCAACAGTTCGATCTGCCGAACAACGGCCGACGAGAGTTTCTCGGCTTCAATTTTTTGAAAAGGCATCAGGGTCCAACACAATTGATCAACCGAAGATCACCACTTTAACTCTTCATTCGCAAGAGTTTTAGGGGCGGGAAAGGTGCAAACCTGATCCCACCCCCATCTTCCATCAGGCGTTGCCCTATGAGTTGGGGCGGATAATGATCTCGACGCGTCGATTTTGCGCACGCCCGTCGGCTGACAGGTTTGACGCGACTGGCGCATCCTCTCCCCGACCGTAGGCCCGCATACGCTGTGCAGATACGCCACTGTCGCTCAAGATGGCCGCAACAGCCAGCGCACGACGGCTCGAGAGCCCTTGATTATACGCTGCTTCACCAGTGTTGTCGGTATGTCCAATGATATCTACCGTGGTGCCGGGGTATTCATTAAGGCTGCGCGCCAAAACACGCAGATCAGATTGCAGCGCCACGCCAAGAATGGCGCTGTCTGTCGCAAACAGCAAATCCTGTGGCATCGTCACAATCAGCGCACTGCCCGTGTTCACAATACCGATGCGATCATTTGCAATGCTCTGCTCCAGGGCCGCCGCCTGCTTATCAAGACTGTTGCCGATCGCTGCTCCGACACCGGCACCAAGAATAGCACCGATGGCAACACCGCGGCGGCGTTCTTCGGGGCTGTCGCCCACAATAAGTCCTGTCACCGCGCCGATTGCTCCGCCCAATGCGGCACCGTCGCGTGTCTTGTTCTTACCATCGCCAAGCTGGCTTGTGTCAGTACAAGCAGCAAGCGCAAGTGCACTAATGACGCAAAGGGTAATTGAAAAACGAATACGCATAATTGGCCTCACTTCTGTTGAGTCCGTTAGGGACAAGTAACAATACCACTTGCTGGCTCCGATACGATCTCTTCCTGAACAGCACACAACAATTTGTTTTCACTTTGGCACCCTGCAAAGCGCAATTAAGGGCCAAAGTGGCTAAAACTCGCCGATGCCAGTTCTAGTCACGTCGAAAACCCGCCTCGTCCAACAAAGCATCAGAGGCCGTTTCGATTGCCTTTTTCAACTCGGGCATGAATTCGGCGACAGTTCTTCCCGCCGGAATTCGGGGCAAGAACTCCACTACAGCCACACCGGGCTTGCGCCACATCCCCTGCCGCGGCCAGAAGACACCGACATTGGTCGCAACGGGGACGCAATCATGCTGGAACTGGTGATAAAGCACCCCCGAGCCGACCTTGTAGGGGGCCTTTACTCCGGGCGCGACCCGCGTGCCTTGTGCATAGATAATCAACTGACCGGGATGCTGCCTGCCCGCCGTGACATCGGCAATCATCTTTTTGATCGCCATGCCCCGTTTCCCGCGATCCACCGCGACGCACCCGATGCGCATCCCGTACTGGCCCACAACCGGCGTATACAGAATGGATTTTTTCATGATGAATTTTCCCGCCGGAAGCGCGCTGAAGATCATCAGAATATCCAGAAACGATTGATGCTTGGCCGCGACAAGCACCTCGCCAGTCGGTGGCGTTCCGCGCACCTCGCACTTGAGGTTTATCATCCACCCCGCCGTCCACATTACCCAACGGCAATAGCTGTGGCATCCCGCATAGGCCCCCTTGCGGGAAATCAGGGCGTAGGGAAAGAACAGCAATCCGATGACAGGCAGCATCACATACATTTGCACGATGAAAACAAACGACCGCACCCATTGAAACAAGGTCATGTCAGGGGATTTCCTTTAATGAGCGCAAAGCAGCCGCGCGTGTAGCAGCATAAGCCACAAGTGCCGCAAAGGGCGGAATAAATACAGGCACAAGCCATTCTGCACGCTGAAAGCCAAGGCCGGTCAGAAAACCACCCGCAACATCAGCCGTCGGAAGCGCCGCAACAGCAAGCATTCCCACACCTGTCCCTGCCGCAGCTCCGAAAAAGGCGCGTCTTGCAAAGCGGCGAATGAACGCGCGCGCGATATAAGTGTCGCGCGCGCCCACAAGCCGCAACGTGACGATCACGCGCGCGTTAGCCGCCAAAGCAGCGTTCGCAGCCAAGGTTATCATCGCCCCCGTGGATAATGAAATCAGCACAAGCGAGGTCCAGCCCAAGATTCGCAATCGGCTGGCGGCTTGCACCAACGGGGTACGCCAGCGCGTGTGATCATCAAGTACCGCGCCCGGAAGCTCACCAGCAAGCCGCGCCCTCAAACCAGCGGCATCGATCCCCCCAGAGGTCTCGGTCACTTCGATCAAGGCCGGTACCGGCAGATCATCCAACGGCAGGTCCGGTCCGAACCACGGCTCAAGCAAGGCGCGCTGTTCTTCGAAAGACAGCGCACGCGCCGATGCGACCCCTTGAGTGGTCTGCAAAATACGCAAGGCCGCCGCCACTTGCGCGTCTTGTTCACCAACAGGTGCCGATATCCGAACGGTTGCCGTGCGGGCCAAAGCATCAGACCATCGGTCGGCCAAGCGCCCTGTCGCAAGTGACAGAGCCAGTGCAAAGACCGCCAGAAATGCCATGGATGCCGATGAAAACAAGGTCAACTGCGCCGTAAACCCGGTTGGTGGCACCACGCGGTTTGCCTGCGCATCGCCGCTCCACAGCAGGTGCAACACCGTACGGGCATGGGCGATATACCCGCTCAAAGGTCTGCTCCGGCAAGACGCAAGTGCCGGTTGGCAATGCGCAGGACACGCACCGCAACCTGCGCCTTGGCCGCACGGATCAGGTTCAGGTCATGGGTCGCGATGACGATGGCCTTGCCCATCCGGTTCAGCTCGATCAGCAGTTGCAGCAGCCGCAGCGACATCTCCCAATCGACGTTTCCTGTCGGCTCGTCCGCAAGGATAATGTCCGGCGACATCACAACAGCCCGCGCAAGCGCCGCACGTTGCCGCTCGCCCCCCGACAAGGCCGGCGGCAAGGCATCCGCCCGCGACGTCAGGCCGACCCACGCCAAAAGCTCGTTCAGGTTGTCGACCTCTGTTTCCGGATCGCGCCCCGCAACCGACAATGGCAGCGCGATATTTTCGCGCAACGGAAGGTGATCAAGAAACTGGCAGTCTTGATGAACAACTCCGACCCGTCGCCTGTGGCGCGCGATTTCGTCACGATCAAGCGACCGGACATCCTTGCCAAAGGCATGGATCTGTCCGGCGGTCGGCATCAACTCCACGTAACACAACTTGAGCAATGTCGTTTTTCCCGCCCCTGATGGACCGGTCAGAAAATGGAACGACCCCGGCGCAATCTTGAGCGACATATCAAGGAGCAATTCCTGCCCGCCGTAACCATAGGCTGCATTGTTCAACTCGATCATGTGTGGCCAGTCTCCTTTGGGGTCTGTCTTGCCCCACACCCGCACGTGTTTCAATCACACCCCGCCTGCACAGCCCCAAATATTTTTTCACGTGGAAAGTATCTCTTAGGATTATGGCCCGATAACAAGCGCGGTAATGCACAAGGACAACACTATGACACCCGCTTGCAGGGTGCTACATTAACCGTACTTTGCGAGGCTGGTTCACGCCGTGAACCAAACTGAGAGGTTGGAAACCCAATGAGGCTGATCTGTCCGGAATGCGGGGCGCAATACGCCGTGGAAGACGGGCTCATTCCTGCGTCGGGGCGCGATGTACAATGTTCGAATTGTCAGGCAAACTGGTTTGAAAAGCCGGATGCGACCGAGGCACCGCACCAACAGGCCGAAACCGGGCAAACAGGTGCAACTGCAACGGACACGATCGCCCCGCCTCGCCGACCAGTCGATGACGACGTAATGTCTGTGCTTCGTCAGGAGGCCGCGCGCGAACGGGCCGCCCGCCACAAAGAGACCCGCACGCCACAAGACACCACGGCCGACAGTCCGGACCAAAGCGTTACGCCCCCCACACACACAACTGCCCCGCCCGCAACAAGCACGCCCGAAACGCTTGCGTCTCAAACACCCGCGCCGGACCGGCCGGCTTCTTCTGACGGCTCGTTGCCCGCGGGAGGTGCCGAAGAGACAGCACGCATCGCTGCTGCCGCAGCTCTTGCCATGCGGCAGGCCAAGCGCCGTGACAGCCTGCCCGACATCGACGAAATCAATTCCACCCTTGACCCCCGGATGCCGGATCGTGCGCACGAATATGACGCCCACACCAGCCCCCGAACCAAGCCTAAAGGCGGCTTCTGGATAGGGTTTTCAACACTTGCACTGCTCAGTGCGGTTGCCGTTGGTCTTTATGTTCAGGCCCCGAACGTCATTTTGCGGGTTCCTGACGCTCAGATTGCCATCGAGCGGTATACAAGCACGGTCAATACTGCACGCCTGTGGCTTGACCAGATGCTGGTGAACCGCACCGATTGACCGCAGCAGGGGATCTGACGCATGTCAAAAACCCCTGCATGCACAAACAGGTCAGAACCGTTCAAGCAACCGGCGCAGATATTCCAGCTCTATCGACGGGCGTTCCTGATCCGAAGAGCGGCGGCGGATCTCATCCAACAGATCCCGTGCGCGGCGATAGACATCATCGCCCTGCAAAAGCTGCTCGTCCGTCCCCAACGCGCCGTTCCCGCCGCGATCACGCCCCAGCGGATCGCGCTGCATGTTCGGGTCGCCCTGCCCCATGGCCTGCCCTTGCTGACCGCCCTGCTGTTGTTGTTGCGCCAAAGCCTCTCCGAGGTTGCGCATGCCCTCGCGCAGTGATTCAAGCGCTTGTGCCTGATTATTGATCGCCCCGGACAGGTTGTTGGCATCAAGATCCTGTTGTGCCCTGTCCATCGCTTCGCCGGCTTCACCAAGCGACTGGCGTGCCGCGTCTCCGGCTTCGGATCCAGCCCCCGGAAGGTTTTGTGACTGCCGGTTCAATTCCTGACGCAACTGGCCCTGTCGCTGGGCAAGTGATCCGGCGTTCGGGGGGCCGTTTTGCGCCTGCCCCTGACCCTGTCCGTCGCCCTGTCCATCACCCTCGCCCTGCCCTTGGCCGGGTTGTTGGCCGGGCTGACCCTGTTGCTCTCCGGGCTGCTGGCCTTCTCCGGGGTTGAACTGTTCTTGAAGGTCGCGAAAGGCGTCGTCCGAAAGTCCTTGCTGATCCCGCAGGGTCTCTGCGAGACCCTCCATGGCCTGTTGCCCGGGATTTTGCCCTTGCTGGCCTTGGCCCTGAGTGACCTGCATATTCTCCATCATCTGCCGCAACTGCTCAAGCAGTTCGGCGGCCTCGGCGGTGCGTCCCTGCTCCATCAACTCTTGCAAACGTTGCAATAACTGCTCCAGCTGGTCGCCTGACATCTCCATCTGGTTCTGGGCCTGTTGCTGTTGGCCATCCGGATTTTGTTGCTGCTGTTGGGCAAGCTGGCGCATGTATTCCTGCATCGCGTCGCGCAATTGCTGCATCAGTTGGGCGATCTCTTCGTTCGTGGCCCCGTTACGGATCGCTTCGCTTAACTGGTCTTGCGCGCGGCGCAAACGGGCCAGCGCGTCGGACAAATCCCCTTCTTCAAGATCGAGGGCAATCAGCCAGAGCGCCTCAGCGACCTCATCCTGCACATCAGTCGTCAACCCGACAGAAACACCCGCCTCAAGCCGCCGAAGCGCTGCGCGCAACTTCAGGTACGTGCCGCTTGACAGAATCACTTCTTCTGGCAGGTAGGTGACAGCCCGCAGGACTTGTGCGACGCGGGCACCGTTCTGGCGGGCCCATAAAAGATCACGGCGCTGTTCGATCAAGGCCGCCGCCACGGGTTGAAAAAACCGTCGCCCCGGCAGCAGCATCGGCTCTGGAATGGATTTTCCTTGTTGTCCTGCCTGATCAAGAACGCTCAAGGAGAGCTGGACAGGAAGGCCAGACCACGGATGTTTGCTGAAGTTCTCGACAATTGTTTCACTAAAATTACGCCGGTCACCGGCAATCGCCATCGGCAGGTCGATTTCCAGACCCGCCCGCCCGTCAGGCGCGACCTCAAGCCCGTACCGGCGCAAGACTGCCCCGAGATCCAGTTCAAAAAGACCCGTACCGGAGACAACTCCGTAATCGTCAGACGCCATAAAGCTCTGGCTCATCTGACCATTCGCTTCGTATGCCAGGGCGCCCTCAAGCGCCACCGTCGGTGCAGTGTCCGCGACAAGCGTTATGTCCCATGTCCGCCCGCCTGGCCCCTCGACTGCAAGCTTGCCTGCTTTCACGACCTCGAAGCTTTGGGACGGTTGGCTGCTCTTGGCGTCGGAACCACCCGCGGTCACGATCGCATCGCCCGCCGCAGTCCCTGTTTCAGTTTCCGGCATTTGCGTCGCTGCGATGTCCTGCACCACGCTCAGAGCGCCAACCGCGCCATAAAGCCGAAGACTGATCCGAGCCCCCAGAGGCACCTCGAAAGACGCAGTTTCAATATCGTTCAGGTACAGGCTGGGCTTACCGGTGTAAGCAGGCGGCTCGACCCAGCCCTCCCATGACGGACCGGTCACCAAAGCATCTTCCGACGGCATCGTTGCCGCGTCGGACAGGCTGGCCACCCGCAGAATTGACCCGAACAACACAGCAACCGCAAAGGCGGTCAAGCCAACATAGCGCAACGCAAAAGGATCGCGCGCAGCAAGCCGCAAATTCCCCGGCACGGCCTCGACACGGTCAAGTCGCGCGGCCATCCGCTGCACATGTGCCTTCCAAACCGCAACCGATGCCGCGTCAGCCGCCCCCACCGCCTGCGTATCGGAAAGCGCCTGAATGGGCCGTCCCGGAAGACTTGCATCCAGACGCGCAACCGCATCGGCCCGCGACGGCCATGCAAACGATGCATACCCCTGAAACACCAGATACCCGAGCCCGCCCAGAAAAAGCGCCCCCACGATCCAGACGACCTCAACCCTCAGGGCTTCGTGCAAGCCAAGAAAGACAGCAGCCAAAACCGCCAGCAACAAAGTCCACACCGGCCAAAAAGCACGCGCGATGCGCTCTGCAACCATGCCCATGCGGGTCAGTCGCAAGGGGTAAAGCAGTCGCTTTAGCGCGCGGGATTTGGCAAGATTGGGATCCATCTATCCTCCGGTCGGAATACTAAAGCCATTCTGGGATGGTATCTCGATTTATGATTTCGTCAAATGTCGGGCGGGGCCGGATGACAGCGAATTGATCGCCGTGCACCAAAACTTCGGGAATAAGCGGTCGGGTATTGTATTCCGACGCCATAACAGCCCCGTAAGCTCCGGCAGATCGAAAGGCCACCAGATCACCGGCGCCCACCTGCGGCATGCTGCGTTGCTTGGCAAAAGTATCCCCCGATTCGCAAACCGGCCCAACAATATCGTAAATCGCAGGCTCATGCCCTGCCAACGGCTCTATCACGGGTATGATATCGTGGTGCGCCCCGTACATCGCCGGCCGGATCAGGTCATTCATTGCCCCGTCAAGGATCAAAAACGATCTGTCCTCGCCCTCTTTTACATAGATCACTTGGCTGACCATGATCCCCGCATTGCCCGAGATCAGGCGCCCCGGTTCGATCTCGATCTCACAGCCCAGATGCCCGACACACCGTTTGATCAGGTCGCCATAATCCGACGGCGACGGCGGCGGCGCGTTCGAGCGGACATACGGAATGCCCAGACCACCGCCCAGATCAAGGCGGGTAATCTCGTGCCCGTCGGCCCGCAACGCAACCGTCAGATCCGAAACCTTGCGGTACGCTTGCTCGAAAGGCTCAAGATCCGTCAACTGGCTCCCGATATGCACGTCTATGCCAATGACCTTGATCCCCGGAAGTCCCGCCGCATGGGCATAAACCTCGCGCGCCCGACTGATCGGAATACCGAACTTGTCTTCCTTTTTGCCGGTCGAGATCTTTTCGTGGGTGCGCGCATCGACATCCGGGTTTACCCGCACGGTAATCGGCACCACCATCCCCATCGAGCTTGCAACGCGGCTTAACACCACCATCTCCGGCTCGCTCTCGACGTTGAACTGCCGAATCCCGCCCGCCAGCGCCAGCCGCATTTCAGCCTCGGTTTTCCCGATCCCCGAAAATACAATCCGTTCCCCCGGGATGCCCGCCGCCTTCGCACGCAGGTACTCACCCCCCGAAACAACATCCATTCCCGCACCAAGATCCCCGAGTATCTTCAGGATCGCTTGATTTGAACACGACTTCATTGCAAAACAAACAAGGTGGTCAAGTCCGGCAAGCGCATCATCGAGAAGCTGGAAATGGCGGGTCAGCGTTGCCGTGGAATAGCAATAAAACGGCGTCCCGACTGCGGCCGCAATCTCGGAAACCGGCACATCCTCGGCATAAAGCGCGCCGTCACGATATAGAAAATGATCCATCTTTCAGGCCCTTGAACTGAACACGTCACGCCGTGATAACAGAACCCTCCAGAGGCGCAAACAGTCCCTGCCAATCACAAACAACACAGCCCCCCACACAAGAGGGCGGGGCGGCCGCCCGAAGGGCACATCGAATGGCGCGCCAGCGCCGCCGCCAAAGCCCACCTAGGCCACCGGACGACTGCGCAGGAACAGATAAAGCGGCAACCCGCAGCTAACCCCGATGCAGAATATCGCTGGCACTGCCACAAGCCCGCGCCAGTTCTTGCTGTTGAACACCTCGATCAGAATCCAGATCGTCAAAGAAATCGCAGCAATCGTCAAATCCCAGACAAGCCCCTTGGTACCGGCATTGACGTACCAGCTGTCAATCAACCCGCCCAGATTCCAGCCGTTGGCATTGAACCAGCTGACGAAAAAATACATCGGATGGATGGCGCCCCAGATCGCAAGCGCCAGATAAATCATTCGTACCGGGCTCATTTCACCGCTCCTGCGAAAGCCTGAGGTTTCAAAGCGACGCCAGCACCGGTGTACTGCGCGACATCCCCTGTTCCTGTTCCTGCGAACAAATCCGAATTGTCGCGCGCCACAGGCTTTAGCGGCGCACCGTCGATACCACACCCCGAAAGCCCCAAAATCAAAGCGATGTAAAACGCAACCTTCATTCCAGTTTACCTTTCCATCGCGCCACTTGCGCACGCACCTGTGACGGTGCGGTCCCTCCAAAAGATGTGCGGCTCGCCACCGAGTTTTCCACCCCGAGCACAGAAAAGACATCCTGAGTGATGTCCCCATGAACCGACTGCATCTGCGCCAAAGTCAAATCCGGCAAATCACACCCCTGCGCTTCGGCCATCGCCACCAACGATCCGGTCACGTGGTGCGCCACACGAAACGGCAGGCCCAAAGCCCGCACCAGCCAATCGGCCAGATCGGTCGCCGTGGAAAACCCGCCCGAGGCCGCCTGCGCCAGCACTTCGCGATTGGGCCGCATATCGGCAATCATGCCCGTCATGGCCGCCAAAGCCAGCATCAGCGTATCGGCCGCGTCGAACACCTGTTCCTTGTCCTCTTGCATGTCCTTGGAATAGGCAAGCGGCAGTCCCTTCATCACCGTAAACAGAGCCACCATCGCACCCATCACGCGTCCGATCTTGGCCCGGATCAGCTCTGCGGCATCAGGATTCTTCTTTTGCGGCATGATCGACGATCCTGTCGAAAACCGGTCGGACATTGTCACAAACCGGAACTGCGCAGAGGACCAGATGACCAATTCTTCGGCAAGACGGCTCAGGTGCATGGCGCAAATCGTGCTTGCCGTCAGAAACTCCAACGCAAAGTCCCTGTCACTCACCGCATCAAGCGAATTGGCCATCGGCCGGTCAAAGCCAAGCGCCACCGCAGTCTGTTCGCGATCAATCGGAAAGGACGTCCCCGCAAGCGCCGCCGCCCCCAAAGGCGATTCGTTCATCCGTGCGCGCGCATCGGCAAACCGGCTCATGTCACGGCCCAGCATCTCGACGTAAGCCATCATGTGGTGGCCCCACGTCACCGGCTGTGCAGTTTGCAGATGGGTAAAGCCCGGCATCACCCAATCGGCACCTGCTTCGGCCTGTGTCAAAAGCACCTTGATCAACGCCTGCAGCCCGCCTTGCGCCGCATCGCACTGGTCACGCACCCAAAGCCGGAAATCTGTCGCAACCTGATCGTTGCGCGAGCGCGCAGTGTGCAACCGCCCTGCCGGTTCGCCGACCAACTCGGACAGGCGCGCCTCGACATTCATGTGAATGTCCTCAAGCGAGGCCTTGAAAACAAATTTTCCGCTCTCGATTTCTGACAACACCGTGAGAAGGCCTTCACGAATGACCTCTGCGTCGGTATTAGTCACGATACCCTGTCGTGCCAACATCGCGGCGTGGGCGCGCGAGCCCTCTATGTCCTGACGGGCCAATCGTTTGTCAAAACCGATCGAGGCATTGATGGCCTCCATTATGGCATCGGGACCATCGGCAAAGCGCCCGCCCCACATCTGGTTGGCATCGGTGGTTTTGGAATCTTGGGTCATGCAAGGAGCATCCTGATGAGAACGATAATAGGATCTGCGATTCTTTATACGGCGCTGGCGCTCGGCGCAAACCCGGGCCTGGCCGATATTTCCGAAATCGAGGCCCTGCGCGACGGCGATATGAAAAAACTGATGTTCACCAGCAGCCCGCAACCCGTGCCGCTGACAGCTTTTATTGACGAATCAGACGCAGTGCACAGTCTTGAACAATTTCGCGGAAAATACGTTGTGCTGAATTTCTGGGCTACGTGGTGTGCCCCGTGCCGCCACGAAATGCCGATGCTCTCGAACCTTGCCACGCAAATGGCCGATAAACCCGTGGCCGTGGTCACGATTGCAACAGGGCGCAACTCTTTAACCGGCATGCGCAAGTTTTTCGATGAAATCGGCGTAGATAATTTGCCGCTGTTTCGTGATCCAAAACAAAAGCTTGCACGTGAAATGGCGGTTCTTGGCCTGCCGGTCACGATGATAATCGATCCGGCCGGAAACGAAATCGCCCGCCTGCGCGGGGATGCCACTTGGGACGGAGACAGCGCCGTTGCCATAATCAATGCTCTGGCCGCCAGCGAAAATTAGGGCCGAATTTAAAGGTAAGGCCAAATTTTCGGAGGCAGCGCGGAAATAACCGGATGACAGTGGCACGACAGGCTATGGTCGTTCACCATTCCGACGGCCTCCATAAAAGCATAGACAATCGTTGGCCCACAGAATTTGAAACCTGCTTTCTTGAGGTCTTTTGAAATCTGGAGCGACAGAGGGGTTCGGGTCGGAATATCCGCATGGACAGAAAACCGATTCTGCAGCGGCTTACCTTCAACGTAGTTCCATAAAAACCGGTCGAACCCCTCGTTGGCCTCTATCCTCAGATAAGCTTGGGCATTGCCGATTGTTGCCTCGATCTTGCCCCGATGCCGGATGATGCCGGCATTCTTAAGCAACTTGTCCACTTCGTCCGGCCCCCAATATGCGATGATTTCCGGCGCGAAACCGGCAAATGCTTCACGGAAATTATCACGCTTTTTCAAAATAGTAAGCCAACTTAAGCCTGCCTGAAATCCGTCAAGGACAAGCTTTTCCCAAAGCGCGCGACTGTCATATTCAGGAACCCCCCATTCCGTGTCGTGATATTCGAGGTAGATCGGGTCGGACCCGACCCAACTGCAACGTTCAGTCATGTGTGCCTCCGGTTTCTGGCATAGGTCAAATTAGAACAAATGCGGAATATTCACCAGTTATTAACCAGTTTTGCGGCAAATGAGCAGGCGAATTTAGGAGAGCCTCATGCCCGAGAACTCTGGCACAGACACGCAGCCCCCTGACTGGTCTGCAAGGGCCGGCGATGCAAATCGGCAACAGCTGGAGATGCAAGCAATCGCGGCTGCAAGGCTGGCGCGCCAGAACGCATTTTTGTTGTTCCAGCCAATCGTTCATGCGCGCCAACCCGCCGTGGTCGCCTTTTACGAGGCCCTGCTCCAGATCAAGGACGAAAGCGGCACGATCGTCGCAGCCCAAGAGTTCGCGCCCTGCCGGTCAGACAGTCATCTTGAGCGAATCATTGACCGCCGTGCGCTGGAAATCGGGCTGGCCGCCTTGGCAAAACGCCCCGACCTGCGGCTTTCGGTCAGTATCTCGGCCCCGTCCCTCAAGGATTACGACTGGATGATGCTTTTTGTTCAACACGTAACCGCCCATCCAACGATTGCCGAACGCCTGATTATCGAAGTCAGTGAAAGCACGCTGTTATCATGCCGGAACCAGATGAGCACGTTTATGACCGGCCTTCAGCAAAGCGGGGTCTGTTTTGCCCTTTTGCAGGCTGGTTCAAGTCACAGATCACTGCGTCTGCTTGAGAATTTTCAGTTTGATATTATCAAACTGGATCAATCTCTTGTAACGGGATTGCGCAACCACTCAAAAGGCATCGCCCTGATCGACAGCCTCGTTTCAACCGCCCGAAAGTCGGAAATGCTTGTCGTCGCCAAAGGCATCGAAGAAACAATTGATGGTGACATCCTGCGTGAATTGGCCGTCGATTGCCTTCAAGGGTTTTGCTACGGACGCCCCGAAGCCCTTCCATAACGCACGCGCATCTGGCCGTATCGGACCCCAATTACCAGAGAAATTTAATGCGACACGCGGTCTTTTGAGCACCCTTTCGGTTGCGCGACCCAGACCATCCTCTTAGGAAATATGCTGTGCGAGGTGGGACCTGAGTGCGCTTGCGTGCGTTCGTGTGGCCTCTGCCAATTAATTAGGATTAGGAGCAAACACATGACTAATGTCGTCATCGCCTCTGCAGGCCGTACTGCGGTTGGCAGCTTTTTGGGATCGTTCGCCAATACAGCGGCTCATGACCTTGGGTCAGCCGTTCTTGAGGGGGTCGTGGCGCGCGCCGGGATCGACAAGTCCGAAGTTTCCGAGACGATCCTTGGTCAGGTTCTGACCGCAGGTCAGGGTCAGAACCCCGCCCGTCAGGCTCACATCAACGCCGGTCTCCCGGTTGAGGCCGCCGCTTGGGGCATCAATCAGGTTTGCGGATCGGGACTGCGGGCTGTTGCGCTGGGTGCACAACACATCCAGCTGGGTGACGCGGCTATCGTGATCGCGGGTGGACAGGAAAACATGTCCATGAGCACGCATTGTGCCAACCTGCGTCAGGGCCAGAAAATGGGCGATATGCAATATATCGACACCATGATCCGCGACGGGCTTTGGGATGCTTTCAACGGCTACCACATGGGCCAAACGGCGGAGAACGTTGCTGCAAAGTGGCAAATTTCGCGTGAAATGCAGGATGCGTTTGCAGTCTCGTCACAGAACAAGGCAGAAGCCGCCCAAAAGGCAGGCAAGTTTGTTGATGAAATCATTCCCTTCATCATCAAGACACGCAAGGGCGACATCACAGTCGATGCCGACGAGTACATCCGCCACGGCGCCACCATGGATGCTATGGCAAAGCTGCGCCCCGCATTTGCCAAGGACGGCTCGGTCACGGCTGCCAATGCTTCGGGTCTCAACGACGGTGCAGCTGCAACATTGCTGATGACCGCCGAAAACGCCGAAAAG
>JBLIFE010000012.1:0-16037 GCA_047633515.1 Paracoccaceae bacterium
TCGCGCAGCTGTTCTCCGGACGATCTCGATGCGCGCGGCATTCGGGGGATGTGTCCCGAGAAACAGGTTACCGGGATCAGGGATACGGGTGAAGAAAGCAGCACCGCGCACGGGGTTAAATCCGGCTTGTGCGGCAATGACGGTCCCGAGTTGATCTGCTTCAAGCTCATAGGCCTTAGAGAATTTGCGCGCGCCCAGTTTCGCGCCCAGTTCGACAGCCGTATCAATCTCGGCCCGCCCCGCCCCGCCCAATTCGGCCAAAGTGCCCATGAGAATGGCACCCGTTGTCGCGTTGGCCTGTTTCCGTTCCAGATGCCCGTTGATGTGATGCCCGGTTTCATGACCCAGAATAAAGGCCATCTCATCAATATTGCGGACCTGCCTTAGTAAAGCGCGGTTGACAATGATGACAGGCCGGCCCCGGCTGTCGACACGCTGGAAGGCATTGGCGGGTTGGCCCGGCTTTGTGTTGATCAGAAACTGGAAGTCGCAATTCATCTTTCGGGTGCGTGCGCGGCAAAAGCTTTCGGCAACCGGTTCGATGCGCCGGACCACATCGCCAAAGCTGCGCGTGACCTGTGCAGGTTCGGGTGTCACATCAAAGGTGCGTGTCGCGCCTACCGGATCGACAGGTTGCGCGCATCCGCCAAGTACAACCAATATCACAAAGATACCCAAGCCACGCATTTGTCTGTCCTTTTTACTGTGATTGGCCAACTGTAGTTTGCGTGGCACACCCTTGTCGTCTGGCAGCCAGAAAATTCCCAAACAAGCGACTTTTCAATGCCGCAAATTGCGCTATTTTACCTTTTATGGAACAAAAACTGGAAGTAATCTATAACGCGCAATGCCCGGTCTGCCGATTTGAAATCGACAGTTACCGGAAATATGCGACGAACAAGGCATTGCCGCTCGGGTTTCGCGACTTGTCTACCGGCGATCTGGCAGCTTACGGGTTGACGCAAGATCAGGCTGCGCGGCGGTTGCATGTCGTAACCCCCGACGGTGTTCTGAGCGGGATTGCAGCGTTTATCGCGCTTTGGCAGGAAATGCCACGTTACAGGTGGCTGGCACTTATTGTGGGTTTGCCCGGGGTGCGCCATGTAAGTATAGGGGTTTATGACTACGTGCTGGCACCTGCTCTTTATGCGATGCATCGCCGCAGAGCCGCCAGGCACGGCTGACCCGAACCCGCACAGGAGCTGATTTTCATGTTTACCATTGAACACGGTTTTGACGCCACAACGGTCACTCTGGTCGATGAGGGCAAAAGCTTTCTTCAGGAAGACGCCGTGATCGACGCTTTTGAGGATTGTGTGACAATCGAGCAGTGGGATGCCCGCACCCAACAGTTGCAGCGTATTACGCTTTCGCTGCAACAGGTCAAAGACCTGTCTGCTTCCCTGGATCTTCCCGAAGGGATCTACCGGACCCGTAAAAGCACTGATTCCGGGTCAGGTGGTCCTGAAAATGCGGCCTTTTGATCCCTTTAGCCGTCTTTTGGCAGTTTGAGAACCACATCCCGCCCGCTTTTTTCATAGCGTAACTCGGTCTCGCCGATGGCGGCCACCTTGCCCCCGTCAACTTTGTCGCCGACCTCGACCTTGATATAACGCCCCGAGGACAACCGCACCAAAGCCCGCCTGTTACTGGAAGAGCCGTAGATCCCGATCAGATTAACTTTGTTCAAATGGATGGCGTCTTTGACGGTTGCGCGCGCAGCCACCGATTTCGGGGTCGGTGTCTTGGGTTGAAGCCGCTGGCTTCGCGACACGGCTGCGGCGTTATTGGGGGCAGCCGTTGACGCACCGGCAAGGATATCTTGCTGTGATGTCCTGTTCTGACGCGCGGCCGATAGCTCAATGGCGCGCGGGCGCGATTTGGGCGCGGCCGATATCGCAACAGCAAGAGCACTTGCGGTGCCGGAGGCCTCCGATTGGGCCGCAGCTTGGGCTTCGGCCTCCGCTTTCAGGCGCAGATCGGCGTTCTCGTCGGCCTGCTCGGCAAGCGCGACCTGCACGGCGCTCTGGATCGAGGCAGGACGCGCCCGGGGCGCAAGGGCGGCAAGCTCGCTGCGCGTCCGTCCCCCGAGTTGAAGTTTTTCAGCTTCTTCCAACAGGTTGTCGGGGCGTTCGCGGGGCGGAATACCGGCAAGTGTATTGGTTGTGTCCTGAGGCGGTGCGTTGACGCTGCTGTTGCGGCCAGGTGGCACAACAAGCGGGCGTCCGGAGAACACAAAAATTCCATCAGGCGACAGCGTCCCCTCGGGAGTTGGTACCACAAGCCCGTCACCGCCCAAGGCAAAAGCCGTGTCCGGCGGTGCGGGGGTTGCCGGGCGCGGCAGGCTGTTGTCGGTATTGATGACGATGTCGCGGGGCAGATCAACAGCGTCCTGACCAATAATGACAGGGTCGATCGAGGCAACATACAGATCATCAAGGCTGTCTTCGCCGGGCCTGTATCGACGCTCCGGGGCGGCTTGCCAGATGCCGGTTTCGGCATAAGCGCGCACAATTTGCTCCGGATCGGTCATATCCTCGGACAGGAGCGTATCGGGTTCGTTGTCTGCCAGCTCCTCGGGGGTGAGGGTCATGGCGTCTAACGAGGCAAGGCGGGTCGATAAGGTGTTCGGTACGGTGGGCGGTGCGGTGTTCTGTGCGGCTGGCAGCGACACGTCATTGGCCGCAACGCCAAGATTGGCAGCATCAGGCGCCGGGACCTGATTAAGGGCGATTGTCTGCGCATCGCTCGAAAGGGCGGCGGGCTGCTTGACAGCACTGCTTTCGAGGCTGGAACCGGGGTTGGCAACGGGGCGTTCGGGCACCTGCGGCTGTTTCTGGCTCAAGCCCTCTGCCAGTGTCCCGTTCGGGGCAAAGCTGGGGGCCGCCAAGGCCAGAGTTTCAACCGGATCAGCCCGCGACGAAGGCGATTTGTCAAACCACTTGCTGATCGTATCGGGCAAGAAAAAGCTGGACCAAACGGCAATTGCACCCAGAACAACCAACAAAAGTACAGTCAGGATCAACCCGAAATGGCGTGGTGCTGCGCTGTGATTGTGCGCATCGCGGGCGCCGAAAACTGTCGGGCTTTCGGCTTCGGTTGCTGCGGGTTTTAAGGCATTGGATTGGGGGTTCGATCCGAGTGCTCTGCTTGACGTCTCTTTGTGACCCGTTGTTTGCAAGGGGGTGACACCGTTTCGGGGGCGTGCAGTGTTTCCGATCCGCGTTGCGAACTCTTGCGAAGTCGCCACCGGACCGCCGGGGGCCTTGTTCTGTTGGGTGTTATCATTTTCAGTACGCAGACTGGGTGGCGTTGGGGTGGCGGCGGCATCAATCGCACGCGGTGGCGGCGGCATCAACGCGCCGGCCGATGGCGATTTTGCATCCGTTGCAGGCACCGCTTTTGTCAGGGGTGTGACGGGTGTGGTGGCCCTGATTGATGAAAACGCAGGTACCACGGCCGGCGCGTCATCGCCGGTGTCTGCATCAGAATTTGAACGCTCGGGTGTGTTTTGCGGCGTGGTGTCCGGGCGCGCAGTCGCGTTTTGCAGCCTTTCGATGTCGTGTTTTTCAAGCGATCCTGCGACCTTGATCGGGATGTCCGACCAGACCTCGTGAGGGTCACGCCCTGCTGCGGCGCGTGTCAGCCCAAAAAACGGCGCGCCGGTGAATGTATCTGCGTCGACGACCCCGCTAAAAGAAACCGGATTAAAGCCGTTCTGGGTGGCAAAGTTTTCGGCCTCGTCCAGTGTTTCGTGGGCGACAACCGCGATTTGCAGGGTGCCTGCCTTTTTGCGCCAGTCAAAGGCAAGGTCGACTACGGGGTAGGGTGTCGCCCCTTCAAGAGCTGCGCGCACCTGCGCGTCGTTGCCGGTTCCCGGGGCGGTGTCGGCAGGGCTCGAAATCACAAGCACCTCTGAGGGCGGCAGAATCAGTCGTGTCTCGAAATCCGCTCCGGCCAAGGCACGCGCAGTGTCGTTCAGTTCTGCGAGGCGCGCGTTGAAGTCGGGGTCCTCGAAGCGGGCCTCGCCAGCATCCCACCAGCCCGCACCACTGTCGTGAAGCAATGTGATCCCGTCGTGGGTCATGTTCAGGGCGAGGGTTACGTTCATTCAGCTTCACTTTAACCTATACGTCCCCGAACAATTTATCGCCTCGGATCGTCCGGGCAAACGCGTTGACCCTAAGCGGGGAAGGCCATGCACGGTTTATATTTACAGCAGGATCGGATCGAAAGAAACTCCCTGACGCGCGATAGTGGAATATGATAGAAGCGGGCGATATCGGACAGCAGCAACAGGAGTGTATCGATGACCGGATTTCTCAGACATTCTAGGCAATTGGGCCTGACAATCGGCGCGATGATCTTCCTTGCCGGTGCGGCTGTCGCCGGGACCATCAGCGTTCAGGGCACCGGGGTGATTGCCGCAAAACCCGATATGGCGACAGTGCGGGTGGCTGTCACAACCGAAGACACGCAGGCTGGCCGCGCCCTGTCCCTGAACTCTGAGCGGATGACGCGGGTCTTGACGGCGCTGACGCGGGCAGGGGTGGCGCCAAGGGACATGCAGACAAGCGGGCTGAGCCTACAGCCACGCTGGACCTCGCGGCAGGACCGCGCATCGGGGGCGCCTTTGATAGACGGGTTCACGGTGGTCAATCAGCTGGTCGTGGATGTTCAGGTGCTTGATCAGCTGGGAGCGTTGCTGGATGTTGTCGTGCGCGAAGGGGCAAACGGGTTTCAGGACCTGCGGTTCGGACTGCGCGATGCAGAGGCCTTGCGCGACACGGCGCGTGCGCTTGCTGTTGCCGATGCACGGCGCAAAGCCGAATTATACGCGCAGGCCGCAGGTGTCACGCTCGGGGCTCCTGAGCTGATTTCGGAAGCAGGGGGCGGATCGGCGCCAGTAATGCAGATGGAAATGCGGGCGATGGCCGCCTCTGACGCGGTACCGCTGGCGCAGGGGGAACTTGCCATTCAGGCCGATATCAACATCGTCTATGCGATCAAGCCTGCGGCACAATAATCGGGGCCCCACCCGCAAAATGCGCGCAGGACCCCGATAGGTTTTCGTCCGGATTTTAGCTGTCGGATGCTTTAACCGACCGCTTTGGACAGACCCTGATCAAGGTCGGCCATCAGATCATCGGCGTCTTCGATGCCGATCGACAGACGCACGACATTGGGTCCTGCACCGCCGGCCTCTTGTTGGGCGGCGGATAGTTGCCGGTGCGTCGTCGAAGCCGGGTGGATAATCAGCGAACGCGCATCGCCAAGGTTGGCGACGTGGCTGAAAATCTCAAGGCTTTCGACAAGCTTGACGCACGATTCGTATCCGCCTTTGAGGGCGACGGTGAACAACGCACCCGCCCCGCGCGGGCAAATCTTCTCGACGCGGTCGTAATAGGGCGAAGACGGCAGACCGGCATAGGTCACGGCCTCGACCCGGGGGTCCTTTTCAAGCCATGCGGCAATTTTCTGGGCGTTTGCAACATGCCGCTCCATCCGCAGGCTTAGGGTCTCGATCCCCATCAGCGTGTAATGCGCGCCCTGCGGGTTCATCGTCATCCCGAGGTCCCGCAAGCCGACGGCGATCGAATGGAAGGTGAACGCCATTGGTCCGAATGTCTCGGAGAACTTCATCCCGTGATAGGCGGGCTCGGGTTCCGACATGGACGGGAATTTTCCCGAGGCAGCCCAGTCGAACTGGCCACTGTCCACAACACAACCACCGGTCACCGTACCGTTGCCGGTAAGATACTTCGTCGTCGAATGCACCACCAGTGTCGCGCCGTGCTCGATCGGGCGGCACAGGTACGGCGTGGCCGTGGTGTTGTCGACGATCAGCGGGATCTGGGCGGCATCGGTGATGGCGCTGATTGCGTCCAGATCGGTGATGTAGCCGCCCGGATTGGCGATCGATTCGCAAAAAACCGCGCGGGTATTGTCGTCTATGGCGGCTTTGATCGCATCGAGATCGTCAAAATCCACGAATTTTGCGGACCAGCCGAAACGCTTGATAGTCTGGCTGAACTGGGTCACCGTGCCGCCATAAAGACGCGTAGAAGCGATGATGTTCATGCCCGGCTGCATCAGCGGGAACAGCGCCATGATCTGTGCCGCGTGTCCCGATGAGACACACACACCGCCTACGCCGCCTTCGAGCGTCGCAATCCGTTCTTGCAACACGGCCACCGTCGGGTTGGTCAGGCGCGAATAGATGTACCCGACTTCTTGCAGGTTGAACAACGCAGCGGCGTGATCGGCATCGCGAAACACAAAGGCTGTCGATTGATAGATCGGTGTCTGGCGCGATCCGGTCGTGGGGTCCGGCTTGGCTCCTGCGTGAATTTGCAACGTATCAAAGCCATAAGTCGGACCGGGTGTTGTGACATCGTTTGGCATTTTTGCCTCTTCCTTTTGAGTTCTGTGTACAGCTTTAAGGCAAAGCGACGGTGCGCTCAACAGGACACGTTAACCACGTGTTTTTCCCACACTGTCATGCAGGGCCATGCGACAGGGCCTGATGTCCGACACATTGCTGCCCTATCGCTAACATCACCGTGCCCCGAGCACCTGTTAAGCCGTGCCCCGAGCACCTGTTAAGCCGTGCCCCGACCACCTGTTAAGAGGTGTCCGTTCTTGCGCAGTCACTTTCCGGAAAGCGAAACGAAATGAAAAAGATCCTTTTGCCAGCCTTGCTGATGACGCTGTTCACGCTGCCCGCACAGGCTCAGACACTAACCCTGTCGGGGGATGCAAAGGCGGTTCTCGAAGAGATCAAATCACACTGGATCAGCATCCATGAAGAGGTCGGATCGGACCTTGTGTCCTTTCTTCCGCTGGTTGGGTGGCGCTGTGGCCTTCAAAGTGTGCATTACGGCTTCAACGGCGCGACCCCGTCGACTGTGTTCCAGATGGAGCCTTGTTCGGTGGGGCTGGGAGGCGGGGGGTATCTTTTGCATGTGGCCGCACCTGCTGGCAGTGTCGACAGCGTGCATGTGGTGCTGGCCTATGACGATGGTACCGTCAGCCAAAGTATCATCGACCGACAGACGGCACTGACCCAATGAGTAGATGCTTTGCCGCCCGACCGGTGAGGCAATTGTTGCGTTGAAAATGCTTCCGCAGTAAACTTGGGCCATTAAGCATGGCTGCGGTGTCAACTGTTCCGGATTTTACCGGTGACACTGCGGCGACAGAAAGGATTGAAATGTCACAACCTGCCGCACGTATAGGCGATATGCATGTCTGCCCGATGCTCACTCCGGGCGTGCCCCCCATTCCGCATGTTGGTGGACCTGTCGTGAAAGGCGCGCCAACTGTTCTGGTTGGCAATATGCCGCAAGCAAGAGCGACCGACCAATGTGTTTGTGTCGGTCCCCCTGATATGATCGCCATGGGCTCGCCCAACGTTCTGGTCTGCTCCATGCCTGCCGCCCGCATGGGAGATCCGACAGTACACGGCGGCACGATTGCTGTCGGCTTGCCAACTGTCCTGATCGGGTCTGGTCCCAGTAGTGGTGGTGGCGGAGGTGGGGCGGTTGTTCCGGGCGTCGGGGGTGGCGGCGGGACTTCTGGCGCCAAAGCGACCAAGAATACCGGAAAGTCGGGACTAGAGATGGACGCACCGGCGTCAAGCACGCCGCCACCTGTGGTAAACAGGCCCCCGCCGGCTTCGATACCCGCGGTTGCGATGTCTCCGAACAGACAGGCCAGTGCGCTTGTGCAAGCGGCGCAAAGCGGCACGCCATTTTGCGAAGTCTGTGCGGCAAACAGTGCGAATGACGACAACGGCTGATGCGCTGTGCCGTCAGGCGCCGCCCCGCACTGCTGTACATTCCTTTTGAAATGTGCAGGTTTCGCGTGAGTGACAAATAGGAAATCCACTTGCCCCATTTTGCCTTGATCGACGCGGCCCGCGAAGAGATGATCTATCCTCTGATCCAACAAGAGGCCGTCTTTCAGTCGCTTTTCGGGGGAAAACTTGCGCCAGAGCTTGTGCCAGTGGCGCCTTATATCGTTCGCCTTGACCCTGGAACGCGTTTTACCCAAGCATTCCAGCAACGAGGGTGGGTCAACAAATGGGGCATCACCTGTCATGCGGCCGCAAAGCTGCCAGATGTGCGACGGCAATTGCGCCGGAACATCGAGGCCATTCTGCCCGACGGAACGGTCACCTTGTTCCGGTTTTACGATCCGCGCGTTTTTGTGCCCTTTATCACAGGGTCCAGCGCTGAGGAGCTTGGCCCTTGGTTCGGTCCGATCGACGCCTACTGGGCGCCGCATCCCACAAGCGGTGCGACCATGCAGTACATGCTTCAGGATGGTGCCCTGACGGCGCACCAGATTTGTTAATAAAATTTATATAAAACAATTATTTAACCTTTAAAATCTTTCCGTATTCCCCAATTATTACCCAATTTGCATTTGGCTCTAGAATGCCGAGTAGAGACTAATGCCAATGCACGTAGTGCAGGGCCGACCACGACAGCTTGGCTGTTAACTACATAGTGGGTGAGAGGACTAGGCCGCTCCGCGGTATTGGCGCTTGGCTTGCCGTGCGCGCGGCCCATAAAGCGGTTCATTTTGTGATTTGGCCAACCTGATTGACGACGGGGGTCTCTCAATCTTCAATCAGGAGGTTCTCATGACATAGGAGAAGATGACCCCGCTGCGCCAGCGGATGATCGAGGATATGAACATTCGTGGTCTAAGGGATTAGACCCAAAAGGCGCATAACCGCAACGTGAAGCATTTTGCGGCCTTTCCCGGACGCTCGCCGGACACGGCGACGCCGGAGGAGCTGCGGTCGTATCGCGTGCAAGCCCGGGGTCTTTCTACACCTGCGCGTGCTGTCGCGCTTATTCTGGCACCTCTTTCTGGACCTGCTGCTGTCGCTGCACCAAGCTGGAGGACTTGCCTTTTACGGCGACCTGGCGCACTTCGCGCGGGCGGATGCCTTCACGGACTGGCTCGTTCCGTTCCGCAAATCCGGATGGGTTGTGTATTCCAAGCCACCCTTCGGCGGTCCCGAGGCCCGTGCTCGCCTAAGGGCCGACAGCCACAGATGCTGCGTCGTGCACATTTCTACATGAAGGGCGGAGAGCTGACGTTCGTTGCGGATGCGAGCCAAGTTGGCCCTGACAGCAAGAGCAGACGTTGACAGGTAGATCGTCCACTTGACTACCAGTTTCTTTTGGCTGGCGCGGCATCTTTTGAGGCCAAGCTTTTAACAAACTTCCTCCGTGGCGGCCCGCCTTCTGACTTTGCTCTGGCAATTTCCGACCAACTTCGGTCTGAATTTTCCAGGCTGCAACTCAATGGGATTTTTTCGGCACGTGGAGCAGCTTTAACCCTTTACCCCTGTCATGGTAATGCCTCGAATGAAGGAGCGGCGCGCAAAGAAAAACACCAGCACCATGGGAAGTGTAATTACCGTCGCCGACGCAAAGGTGCGTCCATAATTGGTATCAAAGTTGGATTGATACTGCATCATCGACAGTGTTGCGGTCATCTTTTCCTGACTTTGCACTACGATCAAGGGCCAATAGAGATCGTTCCAGTGGGCAACAAAAGAGAATACCGAAAATGCAGCAATGGCCGGCACCGCGCTGGGAACGATCAGGCGCAGCACGATTTCGATTTCTGAAAAACCGTCAACGCGCGCCGCGTCGATGATGCTGTCCGGAAAACCGCGAAAGAACTGTCGGAACAGAAATATTGCAAAGACTGACACCATGAACGGGAACATCAGGGCAAAATACGTATCTAGCAGAGACAGTTCGACCAGGCCTAGATAGAGCGGGATCGAGGTGACGTTGATCGGAATTGTGAGACAGGCGATGACGACCGACAACAAGAATGTACTGCCGCGAAATTTTAGCTTCGCGAGCGCGTAGCCCGCGGGAATTGCTGTCACCAGCTGGACAGCCAGAATGCCCAGACAGACAATCATGCTATTCATCAGAAACAATGGATAGGGTTGCTCGAAAAGGACGTCATAATAATTTTCGAATCCCGTGAAGGTCTTTGGCCAGAACCTGAAGTCACTGTTGAAAACCTCACTTGTCGGCTTGATGCTTGACGATAGCATCCAGATATATGGAAAAACCGCGATCCACGCCCCTGCCCCGAGGCACAGCCAGATCACTACCTGCCCAAATGTTATCTTTCGAACAACCCTGCGCAAGCGATTGCCAAGCGTGAGCGGGGAGCGGGTGAACACATCTGTCATACTAAACCTCAATCGTTGATGCTCCGATCCGACAGTAGCGTCTGGGCCAAAGCAAACAGGAAAATGATCCCAAGAAAGAACACGGACAAGGCGGCCGCATAGCCCATGTTAAAATATTCGAACCCCTCAAGAAAGGTCATGTAAAGGTATACTTCGCTGGCACGTCCTGGCCCGCCCTTTGTCAGGATAGCGACCGTATCGAACAATTTAAATGCGGTGATCGACGTCGTTACAGCCACGAAAACGGACGTTGGTGCAAGCATCGGCCATGTCACCCATAAAAAGCGGTCTACCGGGTGGTCCACACCGTCAATGGCTGCGGCATCATATAGGTTCTTTGGGATTGCCGTAAGGCCCGCAAGAAAAAGGACCATATTGAAACCAATGATAGACCACAGGGATATGGCGGCTAGTGCAGGAAGGACGATTTCGGGGCTGCCGAGGAAATTGACAGGACCAAGCCCGACCATGCTAAGAGTGTTGTTGATGACCCCTTGGCGGCTGTCCATGAGCGCGGCCCATACCAGAGCCATGGCCGCAAGTGTCGACGTGACTGGCAAAAAGAAGATCACCTCAAGCACGGAGCGGAAATGTTGCCGTGACTGGATGGCCAAGGCCAGCAATAGGCTGACGACGAAAGCGGCAGGCAGGAAATAGGCGGCATAGATCACGGTGTTCGTGAGCGCATTCGCAAAGGTCTCATCTCTGAACATGCGGGCATAGTTTTCACCACCCACGAACGCAAACCCGTCTCGGACCAGCGTATAGTCGGTAAAACTTGCGAGGGTGACCGCAATGATCGGCCCGATGTAGACAAGCATGATCAGAACGCTGGCGGGAGCCACAAGCGCATAGGCCAACCGGGTTCTGCGTCGTGCCAAGGTACCGATGGCAGCGCTCATTGTACCAGCTCTCGTCTCTTGTTAAGGGCAGCGACAGGCGTGGCGGTCTTTCTTATGCGTTGCCCATCCGCATTGAACAAGCACATGACAGAGGCAGGGAACATCACGCTCATATCCTTTGGAAGATGCCTGAAATCAGCTGTGATGCCACCTGTAGACTTTTGCAAACGGGCTCTGATCTCCATATCTGGCAGGCTGTTGAGGCTCGCACGCAGAATGATTTCACCCCCCAGATCCTCTTGGCCCTGTTGAGTTACCGGAAGGGAAATCATCCGCTCATCACCATGGCCAGTAGCGCCACCGATGATCAGCACTTCGGGCCGGACCGTGATGAAGAGATCACGCAACGGTGCAAGGTCATGTACATGAGGAATAAACACATCGCCCACATTAAACCCGCCGGGCACTGCCTGGGCGGGCAGGATATTTGTCTCGGGGCTGCCGATGAAGCGGGCCACATTCAGATTGTCGGGATTTGTGTAGAGGTCATCGGGCGTTCCCACCTGCAACAAGCGGCCTTCTTGCAACAGCGCAACACGATTCGACATGGTCATTGCTTCGATCTGGTCATGGGTCACATAGACAAAAGTCAGATTTGTGCTGTTGTGCAATTCGACAATTTCCTTGCGGACTTCGACACGCAATTTGGCGTCAAGATTTGACAAGGGTTCATCCATCAAAAATAGATGCGGATTGCGGACAAGCGCTCGCCCCAGTGCGACACGCTGGCGTTGACCACCGGACAGTTGCGCGGGCCTTCGCTCAAGCAAATGATCAATGCGTAATTGCCGCGCGACTGTGTCGACCTGTGCCGCGATCTCACGGCGGATAGGGGTGAAACCGGGGGTCAGCAGACGCATCCCCGGCAGTCGCGCCCGCATCGGCAAGCGCCCGATGATTAGCGGCATTGCCATATTCTGCGCGACAGTCATGTGTGGGTAAAGGGCATAATCCTGAAACACCATCGCGATGTTGCGTTCCTTGGGGCTAGCCTCGTCCACGGCCCGCCCGCCAATGGAAATCCTGCCCTTATCAGGAAGCTCAAGACCAGCGATGATGCGCAGCAAGGTAGATTTTCCGCATCCTGAGGCACCGACCAACGACATGAATTCACCATCCTCGACCTCAAGGCTGATACCTTTCAGGACTTCGGTCTGGCCAAAGGATTTTCTGATATCCTGCAAGCTAAGATGCGCCATAGATTACCCTATTTAAAAAGCGACAGACCGGAGGAAAAAAATGCCCCCGGCCCGCGCAGTGGTTTCAACGTGTCATCAAATCACTTGCGATCGTGACGAGTTGTGCTGCACCTTCTTCGGGGGCAACCTCGCCGAGCATTACCAAGCGAATTACGGCCCGTTGATCCCGCCAGATCTTTTCAGACTGCGTTCCGGCATAGCCATACCATGCACCGGCCCGAGAATATTGAGTGGAGGGGGTCGCGAAATATGGCTCGGCCGCGTAGTAGGCACCCAAGTATTCATCCGCAAGAGAACCCGAGTTAGTCGGCAGGTAGCCGGTGTTACGGGCCGTAATGTCCTGACCTTCGGGACCACTGAGGAATTTGATGTATTCCCATGCAGCTGCCACCTTGACCGGATCTTTGGTAGTGATGATCGCGGCGTTGCCCCCTGTCGGAAGCCGCCCGTTGGCATCGTCCCAAACCGTGAACTTGACCGACTGCAGATCAAAATTCTCGCCAACGCGTTCATCGATCTGCTTGGCGGATGCGGGGGAGGTAGCATAAATGCCCATACGGCCTTCCGTGAAGGACGTAAGCTGCGTCGCAAGATCGGTCTCGGGATTGTATCCGCCCTCTTCCACCATGCGGCGCGCCAGTTTCATCGCCTCAATATGACGATCATCCGCGTCAAACGCGACGGTATCGCCCACCTCGTTCAGCATCCGTCCGCCCTGTTGCAGAATCAGCACCTGGAAAGGCCAGTCATCGCCCCATTGATCAACACCGAAAGACATTCCCTCGATGTCGTCACCTAACGCGTCGATCTGCGCGGCAAGTTGTAGGACACCAGCCCAATCAGCTGGGAAATCCTCGAACTCGACACCCACCTGGGCGAGAAGATCGGCATTGACATACCACTGGATGACCGAAGCGTTGAAGGGCATGCCATATTGCATGCCGTCCACGCGCCCCAGATCAAGCATCTGGTTGGTGTAGTTAGCCTCAACCCAACCGTCGGGTTCCTTGTCCATCAAGGTTTTCATATCTACAATCTGATTCCGCGCAGCAAGCGACCGGGCCAGCGAGGGCAGTTGGTTGAATGCTTGAAACGCGCAGTCGGGCAGCGTGTTCGTGGCCGAACCACGGAAAAGACGCAAATGGGTGTCGGAGTAGTTCTGGGCGGGAGCGGCGTAAGTAACTTCTACTTCGTCCTGCATCTCGTTGAATATCTTGGCCAGCGGTTCGTGCTGGCGCGTCAAATGGCCCGCATTGGTCAGACACGTGACCTGAACCTGGGCCTGTGCGCCACCGGTGAGGCCGCAGGCGACCAGTGCACCAAGGTAAATCTGCTTGTTCATGTTCCTGTCTTTCGTAACAAGGGTTGCTGATCTTGCGAGACGCTGCGGCAGCACTGCCTCCAAGGATCATCGAGTATTTAGATGCGCCGGGTCGGTAACGGCTTGATGTCAGAAACGTAATCATTTTACTAAAATCTAGATGCGCACATGAAAAAGTTACAAGGCAGTTCTCCTTCATCTGCTCGTTACATCGTCAAGCTAAGGGCAGGCAAACAAAGGAGTTGCGTCATGAAAATCATTCAGATCACAGATACCCATCTCATGCCGCCCGGTGTCCGTCTGCATACGCTTGATCCCGGCGCCCGTCTGCACCGAGTGCTGGAGCATGTGCGCGACACCTGCGCCGATGCCGATTTGCTGGTCTTCACTGGTGACATTGCCAATGACGGGGCAGAAGCAGCCTATCTTTCACTGAAGGAAATGTTGAAAGACATGCCGATCCCGCTGCGGTTCCTGCTGGGCAATCATGACCGACGCGCATCTTTTCTCAAGGTGTTTCCAGACACCGCCGTAGATGATGCGGGTTTTGTGCAATCTATGCTCGATACAGCCGATGGAAGGGACAGGCTGTTGTTTCTAGACAGTCTCCAAGAAGGCGAGACGGGCGGGAGATATTGCCAAGCGCGGCTGGACTGGCTGGCCGCTGCGTTGGTCGATGCCCTAGACCGTCAGATCACGCTTTTCGTGCATCATCCGCCGGTGCCCCACGGTATGCGGCATTTTGACAAGATCGGCTTTCATGATGCGGAGGCGGTGATGGATCTGCTGAGTGCACATCCTGGTGGTGTAAGGCACATATTTTTTGGCCATATCCACATTCCACTGAGCGGCGTCACACGCGATGGCATCGGATTTACCGCAGGGCGCGGATGCAACCACCAATTCATCCAGGAATTTGAAAACCCCGCGCCGTCATGGGCTGCCGGGCCATTAAACTACAATATCATTACGCTCCGAGATGAGGGGGTGTTTGTTCATGGGTGCGACATGTTTGACGTTGATCCTGTTGCCCCGTCCCTCGCCTGCGCAGGACCCTAGGGTTATTTGCCAGCCTGCACGTATATATCGGTTTGGACAAAAGCGAGCTTACGCATGCATTCTGCGCATCACGACTATCACCACAGGCATGCCGAACTTCAGTTTTCGCGTAATGCTGCAGCTGCGTTGCCGCGCGGCCGACAGTCGGTTTTCCACCCATTCTGTTGAAAAACTCACCCATGCGAAAAATGTCAACTCACGCCTTGAGAGCGGGAGAATTGCTACGAACCCAAGTAGACGTCGAACGGTCAGCTCAAAACCAAGCTTTGTTAACCAGCATGGATAAACGGGCAGATTTTCAGTTGCGATTGCAAAAGACAGTAGAAGGATTGTCGGTTGTGGCCGTCAGTTATTATGCGGTGAATATCTCGCTGTATCTTCTGGGGCCCCTTGAAAAAGCGTATGGTATCCCAAGAGTAATTCTCGCCGCTAGGGTCACACCTGTCATGTTGTTTTTCGTTTGGCTGTTACTATGTCGCGTCCATAAGAAATTAGACTAATACCAATATTTGCATTCCTCAATTATGATATTTTGAGTTTTAAAGTGACCATTGGCTGAAACACAGCAAATTGCAGAAAAGTCCACAGACCGAAGTTTCAGGCAGCAAAATGCTGCGCTCTGCACGAATGACCGCAATGACGGGCCGCACTGCAGCATCGGGAAGTGGCGGTGAACGGCAGCAATGGGCCGTTCCCGGCACACTGGCTTGAAGATTTCACCTTCTTCACAATGTCGCTAGAAAAGATGCCGTGGAGAAACTGGAAGGGGCTCGAATCGTGACAAAGAACTGGACTGCGATAAAGGGGGCGTTGTCGGGGTTTTCCAGGGTACAACTCGTGGGCCTCGTCCAGGACCTGTATCGCGCCAACCCGAAGAACCAGGACTTCCTGCATGCAAGATTCCTGGTTTCGGATGGGGACACCGACCTTTCGCCCTACAAGAAGCGGATCAAGGCAGCCATCAATCCAAGCCGGTGGGACGCACCCATCAAATACCGCGACGCCCGACGTGCTATATCCGATTACAACAAGGCTAGGGGACAGCTCGGCGAAACGCTGGAGCTAATGTTCTACTACGTCAAATGCGGCAATGACGTCACGCTGGAGTTCGGTGATATGGATGAGACGTTCTACAACAGCATGGGGTCCATGTTTGGCTCGATCGTGAAGAAATTATCCGTGCAAGCCGACCCGGAACTGACGGCAACTTGGCTGGATCGGCTGGAGAAAGAATATCAACGCGTTGCCAATACCGGCTGGGGCTATGGCGACGAACTTGGAGGCTACCTTGAAGACCTCAGGTCTTCGCAAACATAGTT
>JBLIFE010000013.1:0-15546 GCA_047633515.1 Paracoccaceae bacterium
TCGCCGAAATCAAAGAGAGCGTTGCCGCAGGCGCACAAGAGATTGACATCGTAATTTCCCGCCGTCACGTGCTGACCGGCAACTGGGAGGCACTTTACGGCGAAATGCTGGCCTTTCGGCAAGCCTGTGGCACGGCACATGTCAAAGCAATCCTTGCCACGGGAGAGTTGGGGACCTTGTGCAATGTGGCCCGCGCCAGCCGTATCTGCATGCAGGCCGGTGCCGATTTCATCAAAACCTCGACTGGCAAGGAGCCCGTAAATGCCACGCTGCCGGTGACACTGACGATGCTGCGGGCAATCCGTGATTATCACGATCGCACCGGGTACAAGGTCGGGTACAAACCCGCCGGTGGCATTTCCACCGCCAAAGACGCGCTGACCTATTTGATGCTTCTCAAAGAGGAATTAGGGCGCAGGTGGCTTGAACCGGACCTTTTCCGCTTCGGTGCTTCTTCTTTGCTGGGCGACATCGAGCGGCAGTTGGAGCATCACGTCACCGGCGCCTATTCCACCGCATTTAGACATCCGATGGGGTAAATAAGCGACACCCCTGCCTGCCTTGCCGAAAGCCACGTTAATGAAAAGAACACCGAATGACCGTCAGCGAGATTTTTGAGACGATGGAGTACGGCCCCGCCCCTGAAAGTGCTGCCGAGGCGATGACGTGGCTCGATACCCACGACCACACCTTCGGACACTTTATCAACGGGGTCTTTACCCGGCCCGGAGCGACCTTTGCCACCTGCAATCCGGCCACAGGCGACCGGTTGGCGCAGATCACGCAAGCCAGCCCGCAAGACATCGACGCGGCGGTCGCCGCAGCCCGCGCCGCACAGGAACCGTGGGCGGCGCTACAGGCGCACCAACGCGCGCGCCTGCTTTATGCGCTGGCACGGCTTTTGCAAAAACACGCGCGGCTGTTTGCTGTGCTCGAAACCCTCGACAACGGCAAACCGATTCGCGAGAGTCGGGACATCGACATCCCGCTTGCGCAGCGCCATTTTTACTACCACGCAGGTATGGCACAGTTGATGCCAGCCGAGTTGCCCGACCGCGAGGCAATCGGTGTTTGCGCGCAGATTATCCCGTGGAATTTTCCGCTGCTGATGCTGGCATGGAAAATCGCGCCCGCGCTGGCAATGGGTAATACCGTCGTTTTGAAACCGGCGGAATACACGTCTTTGACGGCTTTGCTTTTTGCGCAGATCTGTCAAGAGGCCGGCCTGCCCGAGGGCGTGGTCAACATCGTCACTGGCGACGGACGGGTCGGAGAGATGCTTGTGGCTGCACAGGTCGACAAAATTGCCTTTACCGGCTCGACCCAGGTTGGCCGCGCCATCCGAGTGGCCACGGCAGGAAGTGGCAAGGCGCTATCGCTTGAACTGGGCGGGAAATCGCCCTTCATCGTGTTCGAGGATGCCGATCAGGAAAGCGCGGTCGAAGGGATCGTTGACGCAATCTGGTTCAATCAGGGGCAGGTCTGTTGCGCAGGATCGCGCCTGTTGGTGCACGAAAGCATCGCCACCGGATTCTACGCAAAACTACGTCGCCGGATGGATACGCTGCGGGTCGGGGACCCGATGGACAAAACCGTCGACATGGGCGCGTTAGTCGACCCGGTACAACACGCCACAATCACGCAAATGGTCGCCACGAACACAGCCGGTGAGACCTATGTCGCAAAAGGCGTCCTTCCAGAAACCGGCTGCTTTTACCCACCGACACTGATCAGCGGCCTGTCAAGCGCCGACCCGTTGATGCAAGAAGAGATCTTTGGCCCCGTGTTGGTCGCCACAACCTTTCGCACACCCGACGAGGCAACAGCCATCGCCAATAACACCCGCTACGGGCTGGCCGCGACGATCTGGTCCGAAAACATCAACACTGCTCTTGATATTGCCCCCCGACTTGCCGCCGCCGTGGTGTGGATCAACGCGACCAACCTGTTTGATGCCGCTGCGGGCTTTGGCGGCGTGCGCGAAAGCGGTTTTGGGCGCGAAGGCGGCTGGGAAGGGCTTCAAGCCTATACCAAACCGCGCGCCCGCCCCGTCGCCGCCCCGCGCGCATTGCCCTGCCCCGCCCCTGACGTGCCGCATTCCGCAGGTGGACTTGACCGGACGGCCAAACTTTACATCGGTGGAAAACAGACCCGTCCCGACAGCGGCTATTCCAAACCTGTTTGGTCCCCGACAGGCGGGCTTTTGGGGCATGTAGGCGCAGGCAACCGCAAAGATATCCGCAACGCTGTCGAAGCCGCCGAAAAGGCCAAGGGATGGAGTACCACAACGGCACATCTGCGCGCACAGATCCTGTATTTTCTGGCAGAGAACCTGTCAGTGCGGGCTGACGAATTTATCCGGCGACTTGGCGCCATGGGTGTGCCCGAGCCCGGGCGCGAAGTTGATGCGAGCATTTCACGGCTGTTCACCTATGGTGCATGGGCCGACAAGAACGACGGCGCAGCCAAGCCTGTGCCGATGCGGGCTGTTGCACTTGCCCTGAACGAACCTGTCGGCATCATCGCAGCGCTTTGCTCTTCCGAGGCGCCCCTGCTGGGGCTGATCTCGGCGATGGCGCCCGCGATTGCCATGGGCAATCGGGTCGTGCTGGTGCCATCAGCGGCCTTTCCGCTTGTGGCCACGGATTTCTATCAGATACTCGACACGTCCGACGTGCCCCCCGGTGTCGTCAACATCGTCACAGGTGATCCGCAAGAGCTGGGCGATACACTGGCCAAACACATGGCCGTCGGCAGCCTGTGGTCTTTTGACGATCCGGCATTGGCCGCGGGCCTTGAGAAGTCATCTGCCCTGAACCTCAAGCGGACTTGGATCAGCCGCCCCGACTGGTATCAAACAGGAGAAGGGCGCCCCTATCTTGCGGCAGCAACCCAGACCAAAACCATCTGGGTCCCTTACGGGGCGTAACCCCCTGCCAAGTGC
Source organism: Paracoccaceae bacterium (assembly GCA_047633515.1). Taxonomy (GTDB): domain Bacteria; phylum Pseudomonadota; class Alphaproteobacteria; order Rhodobacterales; family Rhodobacteraceae; genus JBLHUT01. The sequence continues at coordinate 2,945 of JBLIFE010000013.1, forward strand.
ATGGCATTAGGATCATCCCGAAAATGAGAAAGCGGCCCTGCATCTTGTGATGCAGAGCCGCTTTTTTGTAACAAACTCTGGTGGTTCTAGCCGCCGGTATTCATCTTCTCACCCAAGGCTTTAGCCACGGTAAAGATGTCTTTGTCACCGCGTCCGCACATGTTCATGCAAATCAGGTGGTCAGCCGGCAATGTCGGCGCGATCTTCATGACATGGGCAAGAGCGTGGCTTGGCTCGAGAGCCGGAATGATCCCTTCTTGCAGGCAGCACAGCTGGAACGCCTCCAACGCTTCGACGTCGGTGATGCTCACGTATTGTGCCCGTCCGATGTCATGCAACCACGAATGCTCCGGCCCGATGCCCGGATAATCAAGCCCCGCCGAAATCGAGAACCCCTCGAGGATCTGACCATCGTCATCCTGAAGCAGGTAGGTCCGGTTGCCGTGCAGCACCCCCGGACGCCCGCCTGTCAGCGAGGCACAATGCTCCATCTTGTCGTTGACGCCTTTTCCACCTGCCTCGACACCGATGATATTGACCGAAGTGTCATCTAGAAACGGATAAAACAGGCCCATCGCGTTGGAGCCGCCACCGATAGCTGCGATCAGAGTGTCGGGAAGACGCCCCTCCTGCTCCATCAACTGTTCTTTGGCTTCCTTGCCTATGATGCTTTGGAAATCACGCACCATCGCGGGATAGGGATGCGGCCCTGCCACGGTTCCGATGCAATAGAACGTGTCGCGCACATTCGTCACCCAGTCGCGCATGGCGTCGTTCATGGCATCCTTCAACGTGCCACGGCCCGACGTCACCGGAATGACCTCTGCGCCCAGCAACTTCATCCGGAACACATTCGGGGCCTGCCGCTCGACATCATGTGCGCCCATGTAAACGATACATTTCAGACCGAACCGCGCACAGACCGTGGCCGTGGCCACACCGTGCTGTCCGGCACCTGTCTCGGCGATAATACGGGTCTTGCCCATGCGGCGCGCCAACAGAATCTGGCCCAGAACGTTGTTGATCTTGTGCGCGCCGGTGTGGTTCAGCTCGTCCCGCTTGAGATAGATTTTCGCCCCGCCAAGGTGTTCTGTCAGGCGTTCGGCGAAATACATAGGGCTGGGGCGACCGACGTAGTGCTTCCACAGGTCGTCCATCTGCGCCCAGAAACTCTCGTCGGTCTTGGCCCTCTCGTATTCGGCCTCCAACTCGAGGATCAGCGGCATCAGTGTTTCGGATACAAACCGGCCACCGAATTTGCCAAAACGACCGTTTTCATCCGGCCCGGTCATAAAAGAATTGAAAAGGTCATCAGGCATGGCGCTCTCCTCGTTAGGCAAATGCTGAGACTTTCTATCGCGTGCAGCCGCCCGTGAAAAGCCGCAAACAGCGACGTCGCGGTCGCAGCGGCGTAAAGCTAAAGCGGCGGGGTCTGCGCCGCGTTTACAAAGGCATTTATCAAATCGGGATCCTTGATGCCGGGGCTTGCCTCGACGCCGGACGAGACGTCGACCTGTCGTGCCCCCGTCAAGGCGATCGCTTGTGCCACATTTGCTGGCGTCAGCCCACCCGCAAGCATCCACGGAACAGACCACCGCCGCCCGGCGATCAAGCGCCAGTCGAACGCAAGCCCGTTCCCTCCCGGAAGGGAGGCGTCTTTCGGCGGCTTGGCATCGATCAGGAGTTGATCGGCAACCTGTGCGTAAACATCGATTTCCGGCAGATCACCGGCATCCGCCACACCCAACGCTTTCATCACTGGCAAGCCGTAACGAGCCTTGACCGCCACCACCCGCTCTGGTGACTCAGCCCCGTGCAACTGGAGCATATCAAGCGGCACAACCGCCGTCAGAGCATCCAGAAACGCGTCATCCGCATCCACCACAAGCGCCACTTTTGCCAAGCCGACAGGCGCCGCAAACGCAAGGTCGCGCGCCGCCTCGAACCCGAGATGGCGCGGAGACTTTTCAAAAAAGACGAAGCCTGCATAGTTGGCACCTGACAGCGCCACGGCTGTCAGGTCCTGTGCGCGCGACAAACCACAGATTTTAACCCCGGTTTTCGGGGTCACCTGCTCAGACCACGCCAAAGACGGACTATGTTATTCAAGCAGCGCAAGCACGTCATCCCGGCCTTCACGACGGACATCTTTCAGGCGCACGACTTCGCGCGCAAGGGTTTTGGCCTCTTGTGTGCGGCGGCTTGCTTCGACCCGATGCTTGTGTTCGCGCAACCATTCCCAGACAAAGCCGATCAGAAGACCCACAACAATGCTCCCCAGAACAATGATGAACATCGGCAACTGGATCTGGAAGGAAATACCGGAAAGTTCGCTCAACTCACCCGGCAGCAGGTTCAGCGAAGCAGGCCCGCGATTCGCCAAAGCGACAGTCAACAGGCACACAGCTAGAACCATCAGGAATAAATAACGGATATATCGTATCAAGTCGGGACCTCTCCAATTTCAGGCGCACCCGCTACTCTCCATTGAGGCGGTCACGCAAAAGCTTTCCTGTTTTGAAGAATGGCACATGCTTCTCGTCGACTGCAACCGCTTCGCCTGTGCGCGGGTTACGTCCTGTGCGAGCATCGCGTTGTTTTACGGAAAACGCCCCAAAACCGCGCAGTTCCACACGATCACCGCGTGACATTGCCTCAATAATTTGCTCAAAAATCGTATTCACGATCTTTTCAACGTCTCGCTGATAAAGATGTGGATTCTCATCCGCGATTTTTTGGATCAATTCTGACCGGATCATTGTGCCGTCCCCTAGTGAAGGCAGTTGCCGAGGCATCGGTGCTGCCATTCCATTTAAAACTACTATAGGCGGTTTTTTATTTTCAAGAAACGGTCAAGTCATCGTTCGGACTGCAAAAATTTACCAAAACTTTCGCAAAAATGCCTTATGCAACCGAGTTTAGGCCAAGAGTGGCAAAAATCAGGCTGCCCTAAAGTCCCCTCGCGATAAATTTTATGCGTGATTCGGTTAAGGGATCATAACGGCACTTTGGCTGCCAAAAAAGAATCACCCCGCAGCCTGCGCTACGGGGTGATTTAAATGCGTTACGATCGGCTATCGCCAAATGATCACAAAAGGATCACTCGTCGCCCTTGAGTGCGGCCCCAAGGATGTCACCAAGCGAAGCACCCGAAGCGGACGAGCCATACTGCTCGACAGCTTCTTTCTCTTCGGCAATCTCGCGTGCCTTGACCGACAGGACCAGACGACGCGATTTTGCATCGACATTCGTGACGCGAACGTCGACTTTGTCGCCAACACCGAACCGCTCAGGGCGTTGCTCTGCACGATCACGGGACAGGTCGGAGCGACGGATGAAGGATTTCATGCCTTCATATTCGACTTCGACGCCACCTTCTTCGATCGCAGTCACGTTCACTGTGATGATATCACCGCGCTTCACGCCACCGACGGCCTCTGCGAACTTGTCACCACCCAGAGCTTTGACGCTCAGGCTGATACGCTCTTTTTCCACATCCACTTCGGTGACAACGGCCTGAACCATGTCGCCTTTGCGATAGGATTGGATCGCATCTTCGCCACGCTCGTCCCAGCTTAGATCGCTGAGGTGGACCATGCCGTCGATATCGCCGGGCAGACCGATGAACAGACCGAATTCGGTGATGTTCTTGACCTCGCCCTCGACAGGCGTGTTCTCGGGGTGCGTTTCGGCAAATACTTCCCACGGGTTGCGCATGGTCTGCTTGAGACCAAGGGACACGCGCCGCTTGGACGTATCGATTTCCAGCACCATGACTTCCACTTCCTGCGAGGTGGAAACGATCTTGCCGGGGTGAACGTTCTTCTTGGTCCAAGACATCTCGGAGACGTGGACAAGTCCTTCGACACCGGGCTCCAGCTCAACAAATGCGCCATAATCAGTAATGTTGGTGACCCGACCGTGATGGATCGACTCAATCGGGAACTTGGTTTCAACAGCGCTCCACGGATCATCCATGAGCTGCTTCATGCCAAGGCTGATACGGTGGGTTTCTTTGTTGATCTTGATGACCTGCACCTTGATCGTCTCGCCAATGGCAAGGATCTCGGAGGGGTGATTGACCCGGCGCCAGGCCATGTCAGTCACGTGCAACAGGCCGTCAACACCACCAAGGTCAACAAATGCACCATATTCGGTGATGTTCTTGACCACACCGTCAACAGCTTGACCTTCCATCAGGTTGCCGATGACTTCGGCGCGCTGCTCGGCACGGCTTTCTTCAAGGATCGCACGACGCGACACAACGATATTGCCCCGACGACGGTCCATCTTAAGGATCTGGAACGGCTGCTTAAGACCCATCAAGGGGCCAGCATCGCGCACAGGGCGCACATCGACCTGAGAGCCGGGCAGGAACGCCACAGCGCCACCAAGGTCGACCGTAAAGCCACCCTTCACGCGGCTGAAGATCGCACCATCGACACGGTCTTCATCAGCATAAGCCTTCTCGAGACGATCCCAGGCTTCCTCGCGGCGGGCCTTGTCACGGCTGATAACAGCTTCTCCACGGGCATTTTCGACACGGTCAAGGAAAACCTCGACCTCGTCACCGACGGCAATTTCTGCCGTCTCGCCAGGACCTGCGAATTCTTTAAGCTCGACGCGGCCTTCCATTTTGTAGCCGACATCGATAATGGCCTGTCCTGCTTCGATAGCAATAACACGGCCTTTGACAACAGAACCCTCTTGGGGTGTGTCAATTTCGAAGCTTTCTTGCAGGAGGGCTTCGAATTCCTCCATCGTTGTATTCACCATGTGGTGTTCAGTTCCTTTACAAACATGTTTTCTGGCCACGCGGTTGTCTCCGCCGGTCTTTAAGTTGGTCGCGCTGCTAAACACAATTACAGCAATAAGGGCCGTGGCTTTCGCCCGACCCTGCCCGCACAGCATTAGTCGTCTGCTCGATACGCGCTCGTTATCCTGAAAATGGTACAAGTTCAAGAGCATTGCCAACATTAATATCGCGCCCTGCCCGACACACACCTAAAGCTGCGCACCCGACCTTCGGTGCGCAACAGCAGGAAGGGCTTGCCCTTCCTGCCACGCCCAACGCTTTTGCCCACAAAAGGGGCGGGAGCCCTACCAGTCGGGGTTGATCGTCTGGCGCGCCTGCTCGACAAATGCCACCGCCCGCGCAATCGCCTCCTCGATCGTCAATTCCGAGGTGTCCAGCACAACAGCATCAACGGCCACCACCATCGGTGCCGCGACCCGCGCCGCATCTCGGGCGTCCCGCTCCGCCAGATCGGCGGCAACTCCGGCCGGGGTCACGGCATGCCCTTTTTGCTTGAGCTCCACATAACGCCGCCCCGCACGAACGGTATCACTTGCCGTCACAAACAGCTTAACCTCTGCCTCGGGGCAAATAACCGTCCCAATATCGCGCCCGTCCAGCACGGCTCCCCCCGCACGCGAGGCAAACGCCCGCTGGAAATCCACCAAAGCCGCGCGAACTTCGGGCACAGCCGCCACACGGCTGGCCGCTTGTGCCACCTGCGCCGTACGCAGCGCCGCATCATCGTTCAGATCTTCGGCCAGCAGCCCTCTGGCCGCCTCTGCGGGGGCGATACCATCAAGCGTTTTCAAACCGACAGCCCGGTACAAAAGCCCGGTATCCAAATGGCCAAACCCGAAATGTGCCGCCACAGCGCGCGCCACAGTTCCCTTGCCCGCCGCCGCCGGCCCATCAATCGCAACCGTCAGGCGCCCTGTGCTTCCCTCCCACACGGCGCGCTACCCGCCTGTCCTGTCAAGACGCGCACCCAGACCTGTCATCAACGGCTCGAACACAGGAAAAGACGTCGCAATCGGTCCTGCGTCATCAATGCTGACCGGCGCTTTTGCGCCCATGCCCGCAACCATAAAAGACATGGCAATCCGGTGATCCAGATGGGTCATCGCGGTCCCTCCCCCGGGCAGACCGTTCGGCCCCATGCCATAAACCCGCAGCGTGTCATCGGTCTCTTCGATCCGCGCCCCGTTCGCCTCAAGACCGCGTGCCATGGCATCGATCCGGTCACTTTCCTTGACGCGCAACTCCCTGACGCCCTGCATCAAGGTCTCTCCGTGCGCAAAGCAGGCAACCACAGACAACACCGGATATTCGTCGATCATCGACGCGGCACGCTCCGCCGGCACATCGATGCCCTTCATGTCGGGCGAAAACCGCGCCCGAAGGTCAGCCACAGGTTCGCCCCCCGCCTCGCGCAGGTTTTCGTAACTCAGGTCAGCCCCCATTTCGATCAGCGTGGTAAAAAGCCCGGCCCGCGTCGGATTCAGGCCGATATTCGGGATCAAGACATCCGAGCCTTCGACAATCAACGCCGCACACACCGGAAAGGCCGCCGAGCTTGGGTCACGCGGCACAACGATGTCTTGCGCCACCAACTCGGGCTGTCCGGTCAGCGTGATCACACGCCCCTCGGCGGTATCTTCAACCATAACCTCGGCCCCGAAACCACGTAGCATCCGCTCGGTATGATCCCGTGTCGGCTCGGTTTCGATCACAACAGTCTGTCCGGGGGCATTCAAACCCGCCAGTAGAACCGCCGATTTGACCTGCGCCGAGGGCACCGGCAACTTGTAGCGTACAGGAACAGGGTCGTTCGCCCCCACAAGTGTCATCGGCAAACGCCCCCCCGAGCGGCCGTAAGCCTGTGTGCCAAACGCTGCCAGCGGATCGGTAATGCGCGCCATCGGGCGCTTGCGCAACGACGCATCCCCCGTGAACGTCGCCGTGACAGGCGTGGTCGCCATGCAGCCCATGATCAACCGTACGCCGGTGCCGGAATTGCCGCAATCAATCACCTGCTCCGGCTCTGCAAAGCCACCAACGCCAACCCCGTGGACGCGCCATTCGCCACCGCCCAGATCGATAACCTCGGCACCAAAGGCGCGCATAGCCCTCGCCGTGTCCAGCACGTCTTCGCCCTCAAGCAAGCCGCTGATCCGCGTTTCACCGACGGCCATCGCCCCCAAAAGCAACGAGCGGTGCGAAATGGACTTGTCGCCGGGCACCTCGGCCACGCCCTTCAAAGGGCCTGCGGGGTGCGATGTCATCGGAATTGGCGTGCCGTGGGCAGACATGGGCGTCCTTTCATAAGATGTCGGGAGTGCTTTACTTTATGGCAGGCGCGGCGTCCACAGGCTGTTGGCGGCGGCTTTCGCGACAACGCGTCGATTAACGCATTAACAGCTTCACCAGCGCAAAAAGTCCCACGCCGACAGGCACGGCCAAATGCCATATCCAAAGATAGAATCCGGCATAAGAGCGAACCTTGGCATGAGAGGACCGGATGTTTTCGAGGGAGTCCTTTGCCTCTTTCAAAAAACCCAGAGCCTCAGACTTCTCGAACTTATTCAGAAACCGACGGATGTCCTGGATATGGTCTTTGGTCTTATCGTCAGCCACGTTCGTAGAGTGGTCGAGAAGACCCTTCAAATCTTCGAACTCAAATCTTTCCTCAAAAGTTCCGATCTGCTCCAAGGCCAGACCAATCTTCGACTGGATCAGGGCTCCTTGATCATTGCGCGCCAGTCCATTGACCGTTTCGGGAGAGTTCCAAGGCTCCAAAGAGCGATAGTCCCCGAACCAATGGAACCCGTGGTTCACGATCAAAAACACCACTATCCCGAGGGCTCCGCTTTCAACGGCAGCGGCCGGTATATTGACCTCAAGGATCACAAGATCCTCAAAGGAAATGCCATAAAATATTGAAATGATCACCGCCACAGCGGTCGCAATCAAGGCCCGCGCAGAACGCTGCGCCGTACCCGAAATAACCTCGTTTCGTTGAAAATGCACCTGACCGCTCTTTTTACCTGATCGTAAGGCCAGACCATAGTAATCGGGTAAGCCTGCGACCAGTACCAAGAGCCCCTGCAAAAGGTGCGCGGCGTGTCAGCCCGCGGGCGGGCCTTTGCGGTCGATCACATCTTCATCGGTGCGCCGGAACGTCAGGTAATGGGGCACACGACCTTCGCGCAGGGCCTTGAGTTCATAGCGTGTCGAGATCCAGTCACCCCACGGCTTGCGCCAGTCATCAGGACGCTCGGCCAGCCACTCGAACCCGCAGCGCGGCACCTGCTCCAGCGCCTGCCGGACATAGTCGGGAATATCGGTGGCAATGCGCAAGATCGCGCCGGGCTTCATCACTTGCGCCAGCGGGATCAGATGCTCGGGCGTCACAAAGCGGCGGCGATGGTGGCGCGCCTTGGGCCACGGATCGGGATAGAGCAGAAACGCCCTTGCGATACTGGCCACCGGCAGAACATCGAACAAGTCGCGCGCATCACCGGGGTGCACCGCGATGTTGACAGCACCTGCACGGCGGATCTTGCCCAGAAGCATCGCGACACCGTTTATAAACGGCTCGCACCCGATCAGGGCCACATCGGGGTTGGCGACAGCTTGATGCACCATGTGCTCGCCCCCGCCGAACCCGACCTCGAGCCAGATGTCACGCGCACCGAACCGCTGTTGCAGATTCAACAACGCACGATCGGGGTTTTCGTCCCACTCGACAGGCCCCGGCGACAGCTTTGCGAGATCCTGCTCGATATAACCCTGTTGGCTTCCGCGCAGGGTGTGACCGGCGCGGCGGCCATAAAAATTGCGCCACGGCGCGCCCGAGGGATGTGAATTTTCAGTCATCGGCAGCTTTTGACAACCTCGCTCGCAAACGTCAAGCGGCGGACCAACCGCAGTCGCCCCGCCCACTGTTGCCCCGTCCGCAGTTGCCCCGTCCGCAGTTGCCCCGTCCACAGCAACCTGCCCGACGTGGAATACATCGCAGGCCAGAGGACTTTTTGCTAACATGACGCGACCACGAAAGGGCTGAACATGACACAAGACACGCGAATCGGGCTGATCGGAGCCGGCCAGATGGGCCACGGCATCGCAACCAACATTCTTAAAGCCGGATATCCACTGACCTATCTTGAGCGGTCCGGCAACAAGTCGACCCGCACGCTGCAAGATGCCGGCGCCACCCCTTTGGCAACCGGACAGGCCGTAGCAAAGGCCAGCGATGTTATCATTGTGTGCGTGACAGGCGCCCCGGAGGTCGAGGACGTGCTGATGCGGGCTGACGGTGTCATTGCCGGGCTGCACACCGGCGCAACGGTGATCGATTGTTCCACCTCGATTCCAAGTGTCACATGCCGCCTTGCCGAACAGATAATCGCGGCTGGCGGTCACTTTCTCGATGCGCCGATGACCCGCACCCCCAAAGAGGCCGCCGAAGGCCGGTTGAACCTGATCGTCGGGGGTGATGCCGAACTTTTTCAGGCACATCTTCCCCTGCTGAGGTGTTTTGCGGAAAACATCGTTCATGCCGGCGCAATTGGTGCAGGTCACACGATGAAGCTGTTGCACAATTTTGTATCGCTCGGGTTTTCCGCGGTGCTTGCCGAAACCGCCGCCGCCAGTGCGCGCGCCGGTATCGACCCCGCCGTGCTGCATGAAGTGCTGTCAAAGGGCGGCGGCAACGGGGTCATTCTGGACCGGATAACGCCGTACCTGCTTGAAGGTGACACCGGAGCCTTTCGTTTCACTATCGGAAATTGCGCAAAAGACCTTGGCTATTATACCGCCATGACCGAAACGCTGGGCGCGGCTGACGGTGTCGCCAGCGCGGTCAAGGCGACCTATGTCAAGCAGTCCGATGCAGGCTTTGCAGACCGCACCGTGCCAGAGTTGATTGCCCTGCTGGGAGACAAAGCCGCCAATTAATCGCTGATAACATGGGCCGCAAGAACCGCGCGCACAGGATCGGGAATAGCCGCCGATCCGCGGGTGGCAGGGTCGAAAAAGACCTCGACGATATCATAGGTCGCATGCAGCACGCCCGTATCCGCGTGGTGCATGCGCAGATGAAAGGTCACACTTTTGCCCCCCAACCGGCTGATCGCACCGTCGATCACAACCAGATCGCCGCCGACCAGTTCCTTGATAAAACAGGTCGTAGCCTGCGCCGAGACAGTGTGGACACCGTGGGTCGGGATCATCTCGCTATAGGGCAGGCCCAGAAGGGTCCACATGTGATAGGTCGCATCATCGAAAAACGGAGCATAGTGGCGCACGTTCATATGTCCGAAATGATCGTGGTGCCATGGATGGACCACGCCGCGAAACAATTGCAATCTGTCGTTCATCGTTCTCTTCCTCTTTTGCTAACGGTCAGACGTTTCCCAACGCGGGTTGATCCATGGCCGCGCATTCGACGCGGCCAACGGCGCACGCCCCAGAATGTGATCCGACGCCTTTTCCCCCACCATAATCGCAGGTCCGTTCAGATTGCCATTGGTGACACGCGGAAAAACAGACGTATCCACAACCCGCAGCCCCTCGACCCCGATCACGCGCAGTTCAGGATCCACGACCGCGTCCGGATCGTCGCGTCGCCCCATCCGGCAGGTGCCACACGGGTGATACGCGCTTTCCGCATTTTCACGGATAAAATCATCCAGCTCCTCGTCGGTCTGGACATCTGCCCCGGGTTGCAATTCCTTGCCACGGAACGGATCGAACGCCTCTTGCGCAAAGATTTCGCGGGTCAGGCGGATGCAATGGCGGAAATCGGCCCAATCCTGCGGCTGGCTCATGTAGTTGAACAAGATACGCGGCGCCGCCGCAGGGTCGGCAGAGCGCAGCGTCACCGCCCCGCGGGAGGCAGAGCGCATGGGGCCGACATGGGCCTGAAACCCGTGCCCCTCGGCCGGAGCCTCGCCGTTGTATTTCACGGCAATTGGCAGGAAATGATACTGGATATCAGGGTATTCGACCCCTGCCGCCGACCGCAGAAAAGCCGCGCTTTCGAACTGGTTCGACGCGCCGGGCCCCTTGCCTGTCAAAAGCCACTCAAGGCCGACACGCGCCTTGCCGAACAGGTTCCAGTATTTGAACAAGGTGATCGGCTGGATACAGGCCTGCTGGATGTAGAGTTCAAGATGATCTTGCAGGTTTTGCCCGACGCCGGGACGATCCGCCACCACGTCGATACCGTGCTCGGCCAGATGCGCCGCAGGCCCGATACCCGACAGCATCAGCAACTTGGGGCTGTTGAACGCACTGGCCGACACAATGACCTCGCGGCGGGCGCGCACGATTTCGATCTTGCCGCCACGCTCGACCTCGACGCCGATAGCGCGGCCGTCCTCGATCACTACGCGCCGCGCAAAACACCGGTGCAGCGCGACCTGCCCGCGTTTCATCGCCGGCTTCAGATACGCCGTCGCCGCCGACCAGCGCTTGCCGCGAAACACGGTCTGCTCCATCGGGCCAAAGCCCTCTTGCTTTTCGCCGTTGTAATCGGCCGTGCCCTCGAAACCTGCTTGCCGCCCTGCTTGGACAAACGCCTCGAACAACGGGTTTTTACGAGGGCCTCGGCTGACGTGCAGCGGGCCGTCTGTGCCGCGCCACGACCGGTCGGCCCCCTCGACGCCGGGATGCCAGTTTTCCTGTCGCTGGAAATAGGGCAGCACATCGGCGTAGCCCCAGCCATCCGCCCCAGCCGCCGCCCAGCCGTCGAAATCATGCGCATGGCCACGCACATAAACCATACCGTTGATCGAGGACGATCCGCCGATGACCTTGCCGCGCGGGGCGATCACCTGCCGGCCGCCCAGATGGGGTTCCGGCTCGCTTTTGTAGCCCCAGTCATAGCGCGCCATGTTCATCGGATAGCTCAGTGCGCCGGGCATCTGGATGAACGGCCCCCAGTCGGAGCCGCCGAATTCCAACACTAGAACCGACGCTCCGCTGTCCCCCAGCCGCGCCGCAAGAGCCGATCCCGAGGATCCAGACCCGATGATGACAAAATCCGCGATCAATGCCCTACTCCAATTTACCCGTTCACCGGAATATCACACCGATACCCTGCCGTTCGCCTCAGGCACGTGTTGATATTGCCATTGCCCCGCCGTTACAATCCCCGCGACGCAGGCTATTGCCCCGCAAGTGCCGCAACGACGTAACGGCACGTCATCAAATCAAGATGTGCGCCACCGCCGTTCTTGGCGATGGTAATCTGCGCCTCGTTCGTGCGGGTAAAGGCCTCGTGATCATAAAAATCCGCCACAACATCGGATCGTGCGATCGCGCCACTCTCAAGCGGGATCATAAGCTCGCCGATGTGATTGATGGTGGTCTCAAAGCTGTCCACGAACAGGCTGCTGCGTTGCAGCGCGGCATCATCCGCCTCGCGCATGTCGGGACGGTAGGCCCCGATCAGATCCACATGCGTGCCTGCGGAAAGCCAGTCGCCACACAGTACAGGCGTGCGGCTCATGGTGGCACAGGCCACGATATCGGCCGCCGCAACCGCCGCAGGCAGGTCCTCGACCACACGCACCCCCGGCATTCTCGCCACCAGCGCTTCGGCGCGGGCACGGGTGCGGTTCCAGACCGAAAAACGCGCCTCGGGAAAGACCGCCCCGTAGGCGGCGATCAGATTTTCGCACACAGTGCCCGCGCCAAGTATCACAATGTTCCGACTATCCGGGCGCGCCAACAGACGGGCCGCCAGCAGGCTGTCACCTGCTGTTTTCCATTTCGTGATCAGATGAAAATCGATCAACGC
>JBLIFE010000014.1:0-14902 GCA_047633515.1 Paracoccaceae bacterium
CTGTTCCAGATCGCGGCGCGCTTGTACGCACCGCCCTATGCCTCAGGCGCCACGCGCCTTGAATTTCGTATAGTGCCGGGTCCAAATTTCCGCGAACCTGTGCACATCTTCTTGCGTCGTGTCAGGGCCAATCGAGACCCGTATCGCGCTGCTTGCCGCCGCATCGTCAAGGCCGTACGCCCCGAGCACGCGACTGGTTTTCACCTTACCGCTGGAGCACGCAGAACCGGCCGAAATCGCAAACCCGGCAAGGTCCATCTGCATCACCTGCGTCTCGCCTTTCCAGCCCGGAACGGCAAAACATGTGGTGTTCGGTAAACGCTTCGATCCTTTCCCGACAAAAATAATCTCCTTTTGCCCGACGTCAAGACTTATTTCTAGAATAGTTCTAAGTTGTGCAACCCGTTCCCACACACCATTCGCTAAATCTTGTGCCGCAGCCGCCGCTGCAGCCCCAAATCCAGCGATTCCGATCACGTTTTCGGTACCAGAGCGGCGACCCATTTCTTGCCCCCCGCCTCTGATCTGCGCCGGAACGTCCAACCCGCGCTGCACGACAAGCGCACCGATTCCCTTTGGCCCGCCCAGTTTATGGGCCGAGATCATCGCCCGCTGCGCCCCGCTCCACGCAAAAGACACCGGAAGTTTTCCAAAAGCCTGCGTCATATCACTTAACGCAAGCCCCTGCGGCAGCGATTGCACCACACCCGTCTCGGAATTGGCAAGCTGAAGCGCCGTGCGTCCCGGATCAGCGACACAAACTTGCCCCTGCCCGTCCACCACCAGCACCGGATCAACCCAGGCCGCGACTGCGTCATGCTCAATGTTTGCCGCAATCCACCCCTGCCCTGCGCAGGCCAGCGCGGCTGACTCGGTCGCGCTGGACGTAAAGATGATGTCGGCATCTCCGGCACCAAAAGCATCGGCGACCTGCCCGCGCGCACGTTCGATGATAGCCTTGGCCGCGCGCCCCTCGGCATGCACGCTGGACGGATTGCCCAGAACATCCATCGCCGAAATCATGGCACTGCGGGCCGCCGCACACAGCGGCGTTGTCGCATTCCAGTCGAAATAGACGCGCCGTTTCATCGCATCACCAAAGTTTTCAGCCTTTTCAAAGCATTGGTCCCGTTCAAAGTTTCGGTCCTGTTCAAACTATCGGGCTTATTCATCAACAATCTCGAACAGATGCGGCACCGCAGGACAGGGGCTCATTTCATTATTGATGACATCCGACAGCCGCGCCTGATGCAAAAACACGTACACATGCGCACTCAACCCCTCCCAAAGACGGTTAGAGAGCGATTGTGCACGGCTGCCCGACAACCCGCCCTTGGCGCCCGCACCGGTGTAAAGCGCGCTCAGCGTCTCATCCACCGCCTGAAGGATATCAATAACACGAATCTCAGACGGGGCACGGGCCAACCGGTATCCGCCGCCCGGACCGCGCACTGACGTGACCAACTTGGCCCGCCGCAGCTTTACGAACAACTGCTCGAGATATGGCAACGAGATATGCTGCCGTTTGCTGATTTCCGTCAGATTGACGAGCCCGTCCTTCTGCGCAAGCGCAATATCCGCCAGCGCAACCATTGCATAACGACCTTTGGTGCTCAGTTTCACTGGTTTTGCCCCCTGCCCACCATTGACGCGACGGACACGAAAGCGTACCTGCGTGTCCATCCTTTCCGTCTTGACCGTCGGAATTAGAACGACTCTAAATTGCCCCGCAGGTACGGTCAACCTATCAAGACGGGGCCATGACAAGGAATCGGCATTCATGCCCGAAGTCATATTTCCCGGCCCCGAAGGCCGGCTCGAAGGCCGTTATCATCCCCAAAAGGAAAGAGACGCCCCGATAGCAATCATATTGCACCCCCATCCGCAGTTCGGTGGGACGATGAACAACCGCGTCGTGTATGCAATGCACTACGCGTTCTACAATATGGGCTTTACCGTTCTGCGGTTCAATTTCCGCGGCGTCGGGCGTTCGCAGGGCGAATACGATCTAGGGATTGGCGAGCTGTCCGATGCCGCATCCGCCCTCGACTATCTGCAAAGCAAGAACCAGAACTCCAAACATTGCTGGGTGGCAGGATTTTCGTTCGGCGCGTGGATCGGCATGCAGCTTTTGATGCGTCGCCCTGAGATCACAGGGTTCATTTCCGCCTCGCCCCCGGCAAATATGTACGACTTCTCGTTCCTTGCCCCCTGCCCTGCGTCGGGTCTGATGATCAATGGCACCGCCGACCGTGTTGCCCCGCCAAAAGACACTCATGCACTTGTGAACAAGTTGCACGAGCAAAAGGGCATCACGATCACCCATACAGAGATCGAAGGCTCGGGTCATTTCTTTGAAGACGAGCACATGGACACAATGATCGCGCACATGACTGAATATGTGCGGCGTCGCTTGACAGAAACCACACGCTAGCCTCACTCCGGCCTGAACGCGCAACGCTACCTTCAGGCCGGTCTGACCTCTTTTTGCCAGATATCAACAGGCCCTCACCGCATGACTGAACGCATCGACGCACAAATGGCCTTTTTGCTCGAGGCAGACAGGCTGAAGTCGGTGGTGCGTGCGACCCGCAACGCAGATGGGCAAAGGTACGAGAATTCGGCAGAGCACAGCTGGCATCTGAGCCTGTTCGCCCTTGTGCTGGCCGAGCATGGGCCTGACGGCGTGGATATCTCGCGCGTGATCAAAATGCTTTTGCTTCATGATCTTGTAGAAATTGACGCAGGCGACGCCCCCATATACGGCACCCATGACATTGCGGCACTGGCGGATGCTGAAAAGCAAGCCGCCGATCGCCTTTTTGGCATTCTGCCACAGGCCCAAGGTCAAGCATTGCGGGCTTTGTGGGACGAATTCGAAGCCAACACCTCGGCCGATGCAAGGTTCGCCAAATCGCTGGACCGGTTCCAGCCCCCTGTTCTCAACCTTGCGGCGGGCGGCGGCAGCTGGAAAGACTACAACGTTGACGAGGACCGGGTGCGCACCAGTGTCGGCACCAAGATTGCCAACGGCGCTCCGGATCTATGGGCCTGGATCAGCCCGCGCATTGCCGCATTTTTCAGCAAACAGGATCGCTGAACGACGCCACGAGTTGCGCGCAGCCCTCCCGGGTTTAAAAATCGGTCCAACTGTTCTCGACCAGATCGTCTTCGGGCACGATCGCCACGGCGGCATTGCCACGGGTCGCTCCCACGGCTGTGGCGCGGGCAGGCATCGGGGCCTTGGGTGCCGGACGCTTGGTGGCGGATGGAACGGATGCTGTTTGGGCTGGTGTGGGTACGGGCGGCTTGCGTGTTGTTTGGGTTGGTGTCTTGATGTTGGCTAGCGTTTTGTCTGCCGCCTGACGTTTAACGCTCTGTAAAGTCGTGTCATTGGCCGCTTGCCGAATTTCGGCAGTCCTGAATGTCCCCAAGGCTTCTCTCAAAATAGCGGCCTCGTGACCAAGTGTCGTGGCAGCGGCGGTTGTTTCTTCGAACATTGCCGCGTTTTGCTGTGTGACCCGATCCAGATCACTCAGCGCTGTATTGATTTCCTCGATCCCCGATGCCTGTTCCTTGATCGAGCCTGCGATTTCACTCACCTGTTCTGTCGTCTCGGACACCGAAGACGAAATTGCCTGAAGCGCATCCCCCGTGCGGCCAACCATTTCGACCCCCTGCGACACATGATTGCTGCTGTCGGCAATCAACGCGCTGATTTCCTTTGCCGCGTCCGACGAACGCTGCGCCAGTCCGCGCACCTCGGAGGCAACCACCGCAAAACCACGTCCTGCGTCGCCTGCCCGCGCGGCCTCGACCCCCGCGTTCAGCGCAAGGAGATTTGTCTGAAAAGCGATCTCGTCAATAACCGCGGTGATCTTTTTGATCTTCTCGGAGGAATTGGCAATCTGTGTCATGACTTCGACGGTTGAACTGACCACATCGCGCCCGGTGTCTGCTTTGTCCCTTGCACTGTTGACGGCCTCATGGGCGCGCGCCGCCCCTTCTGCCGAGGCTTTGATCGACACAGTCAACTGGTTCACCGCAGCAGATGTTTCCTCCAATGTTGCCGCGGCACGCTCTGTCCGGTTGGACAGATCAGCCGCTGCGGACTTTATCTCGGAGGTGGAGCTGTGGATGGAGTCGCCACTGGCACTGATCTGTGTGATGACCTTTGACAAATTTCCGATAGCCACATTAAAATCATCGCGCAACGCCATGTAATGTTGTGGAAAAGTCTGTGTAATCATTGCGTCGAGATTGCCGTTTGAAAGCTTTCGAAGACCGGCGGCCAAGGCCGACATGACGGCATCCTGTTCTGCCGCACGATCCTGATTCTCCTGTTCGGCGGCCCGCTGCACGGCATCACGTTGCGCTTGCGCGGCGGCCTCTTGCTCCACTCTGGAGGCGTCTTGCGCAGCTTGGCGCGTGTGCTCGGCCTCACGCTGCTGCGCGCTTTGCAACTCTGCGGCCCGACGGTTTTGTTCATCGGAAATTTCGCGTTGCACCTCGTTTTGCTGCATCTGTGCCTTTTCGACCAGCGCGTCGCGCACGACCACAAGGGCGCGGCCAAGGCGTCCGATCTCTGCGGCGGCGCGGGGCGGCGAAACCACAGGCGACAGATCACCCGACACAAGCCGCTCTGTCGCCTGACATACAGCCCTGAGCGGCCGTACAACGATAACGCCGAGGATCACACCACCAAATACAAGGACAATCAAACCGGCAAGGCTGCTCGCCCAGATCAGGCGTTGCGCAATATTCACCTGTGCAACCGTGCCGCGAGCGACCGCTTCCGTTTCACTTAGCACGGCCGTATCCACAGCAATGGCAAGGCTGGCGATTTCGACGCCCTGTTTCACGACCTGTTGCGCCGCAGTAATGGCATCGGCCTGCGCGCCAGCGCTCCCTGACCACTGCTGGTTTCGATGTGAAACAAAACCGGCAAGCGCACTTTCAAACGCAGCAAGCTGCGGTAACATTGCCGCGTTTGTCGCGCCACCAAAGCTTGCGGACAAGGTTTTGATTTCTGACAGGCGGGCCAGAATTTTCGTTTGGGCCGAATCAAGACCATCAGGCCCCCCCGACAGGACAGCCCGGCTCACTTCTGTCGTCATATCTGACGCAGCAGCGACCAATAGCCGGCTCTGGCTTAACTGCGAAACCTGCGAGCCCTCAAAGGTCGACAGGTTGCCCGCCACTTGGTCGAACATCGTGTAGCTGGTGATCAAGCCAAATCCGGCAACGCCACCCAGCATGACAAGTACAATCGCAAGTTGTGCAGCAACACTTCCAATGGTTGCTTTGATTTTATTCAGCATTTTTCACCTGTGGAATTGTTCAATCGACTTCTGTTGAGGGCCGCAGGGATCGCTTCCGACTTCACATGCACCGACGCCATGACAATTAACCGAGTAGATTTCATCAAGTGGTACTCCAACAAAAGGCCATTGCGACTACATCACGGAAATTCGTTAAATCCTGCTTAGGGGCCAAAAACTGCGGGCGCAAAATTAGATTGCATTTTATCTATCCCGCCGACGTGCGCGACAGGGCTTCGCGCATTGCCCGGCCCCCCCGGGAAATCCTCGACAAGTGCCTGATTTGCATGACCCACAACTCAATGATCTTCGGCTTGCGGCAGTCACTGCCCCCAAGCCGGATCTTTTTTCAAATCGTTAAAAAAATCGCCTAATCGAGCATGCCGATAAGACTTTTTAGCAATGCACCGTGACGAGGCAGGTCTTGGGCAATCCGTTTGGCGTGCGCGACGGATGCGGCCATCTGCTGTGCGGGCCTGCTCCCTGATGCCAAACCAGCCGGCCCCCATCCCGACCCCATCAGAACAAACTCGTAATTCACATGTCCGAACGGCGGGAAGCGGTGCGAAAAGTCGGCAAAGCTTGGCGGGCGCAACCGCCATAGCTCCAGCAAATGGGCCAAACGCTCGGTGTAGCGGACAGGATCGGTCGCATCTTGCCAAAATGGCGTATCGCGCCGTGCGGCCACGGCATAATGCGCAACGATGAAATCAAGGATCTCGTCATGCACTTCACCCACTAGCTGGTTGTGGCGGCGTGCCAGTGCAGAATTTGTCACCGCCTTCACATCGGGCGGAAACATCTGCGCAAGAACCCGTGCGGCATAATCTGCCAGATAAAGACCCGTCGATTCAAGCGGTTCAAGAAACCCTGCAGACAACCCGATTGCAACAACATTGCCAGACCAAGGTTCCGCCAGACGCCCGACGTGGAATTTGATATGTCGCATGTCGTATTCGGCAAGTGTATCCCCCTCGTCTGCACGCAGCTCTTGTTCGGCGGCCTGCGCAGAGATATGTGCGGAAGAATAGACATAACCACGTCCCCGACGCGACCGCAGCCCGATATCCCAACACCACCCCGCCGACAGCGCCCGGGCGCGGGTGAACGGTTTGGGGGCAAAAGGCTTGGCCGCATCCATTGGCACACGGAACGTGACAGCGCGGTCACACAGCAAATGACCGGATTGGTCGATCCACCCCGCACCCGTCACACCGGACGACAAAACCCCCCGAAAGCCTGTACAATCCACATAAAGATCGGCCTGCAAGCGCCTGCCATCATTCAAAACAACCGTGTGAACATGCTCGGTCCCGTCCCGAAGCACCTCTGCCACCCGCCCTTCGATGTGGCGCACCCCCTTGGACACGCAATGCTGTGCCAAAGTATCGGCAAACATCTCTGCATCCATATGATAGGCATAGGGGATATCTCCGCCGAAATCAGCCGCATCAGCGTTGCGCGGGCCCAAACCCTGACGGATAAGATGGGGTTGCACACTGACCAGATCGGCAAAGGGTGCGCCGCGATCCGACATCAGCCATTCGGCAACAGCACCATTCCAACGGGGGCCAAGATGCCGCTGAAACGGATGAAAATACGAACTTCCCGGCGCCGACCAGTCATCAAAGCGGATACCATGCTTGAATGTGGCATCGCAGGCACGCAAAAAATCCGCCTCGGACAGACCAAAGCGGCGGAGCATATCGCGCATTGTCGGAATTGTCGCTTCTCCGACGCCAATGCGCGGCGTTTCAGGATCCTCTAGAAGCGTGAGGATTACAGGGCCACGGCCCTGACCATTTAAAGACGCCTGAAGGTTGGCGGCGGTTATCCATCCAGCGGAACCGCCACCAACAATCAAAACACGCATTTTACCTAATCCCCTGAACAATGCGGATGATCAGGCATTGCTTTATCCGACTTCTTCGACCTCGGGGGCCGCCGCGGCAGCAGCAGCCGCATTTGCCGCCCCTGCAATACGTCGTGCCATTGGCGTCAGATTGGCCAACGAGTGCAGGTGCGCATAGCACAATTCCAACTCGTCCGTCCGCGCCATTTCCGCAAGAACATCAGCCGGGAGCGCCTTGAGCTTCTCCCGATCGATTGTATAAAAACCGGCCAGCGAGGCGGATTCGCCACCCGGCAGCTTGAACTGCGCCTGCGCCGCCTGCAGCAAGTCATGTTCTTTCAAGCGACGGCAGAACAGCGTCGTGCGATTGAAAAGCGACTGGTACTCGCGCACGAAGCTGAGCATGGTTTCCAAAAACTGGGTCCGCTCGCCATCGGCGTCGAACATCCGCTCGCCCCGTCCATCCTTGTTGAAGCCGTCAAACTCTTCGTCGATGCACAACGTGAACGTCTCGCCGTTTTCGGACTGCGAAAAGACAAACGGATACCGGCGCAGGAACGCAGGCACATACGTGCCTGTCCACTTGCCACTAGCGTCGACGTGATTGTTCTCACCGTCACGCATCCCGAGGATAACACTCGGGAAAACGGCATCATCATTTCCGGCAAAGATGATCGTATAGTCAGCCGCACAGGCAAGGAATTCTGCGGCCAGCAGTGGCACAGAGTTTACCCCCTTGGCAAAACTGTAACTTTTCCCCATCTGAACAGACCAGTCGCGATGACGCTCCGATGAAATCGGAACCGCGCGTTCATAGATCATAAGCTGCTTTGCCATTTTTTAAACTTCCCAATTGCTTGTTACCGCACGACTTTGTGCGATTATTTATATCTGCCAACAATACTGTCAAAACCCCGATAGTTCCAACCGAATACTTAACGAAATGCTGAAAATTATTTCAATTCGGGAAGCGGCGCTAACAGCGTCTCTTCCCATCCGAACCGCTTGATATACGCGGTGTTGAGGCCCAGACACTCTGTCGAGGCGCAGACATCACGGTGGCGGCATTGATGAAACCCGTTCCGGTCGAACTCTGTCCAGAATTCGGGATCGATCACCAAAAGCGGCTGTGAATTTACCAAGGCGTCTCCCAGTTCCCCAAGCAAACATTCGGGAAAATTCTTGACCTCCACGAATCTCCCCAAGGCACGCGACCGCAAGATCGCTTGTCTGAGATATGGCAGGATCGCCTCGTGCGACACGCACAGCTGCTTGATATCGGATTCAGCCATCGGCCAATAGGTCCAGAACTCCATCTGGACCAACTGCTTGAGGTGGCCAAGTGCGTCCACCAACTCCGGCAATTCGCGGTAACTCAACTCTGTAACAACTGTGTTGGTAAGCAACCGGACATGATCATAGCTGTCCAGATGCGCCATCCCCGCCATCATCTTGTCCCACGCCCCAGGTACGGCAGTGATGCGATCATGGCTTTCGCGGGTCGCCCCCGCCACCGAGACAAAATACTCGTCCACCCCCGCATCGACCAGCCGGTCGGCGTAATCCTTGCGCGCAAGATGCACACCGTGGGTCTGTATCCGCACATGGGCAAATCCGGCCGCACGCGCACGTCGCGCCAGATCGGGAAGGTCGCGGCGCAGCGTTATCTCGGACCCCGTCAACACAAGCCCTTCCCAGCGGCCATGTTCGCTTTGTTCGTCAAGCACCTTCTGGAATGCTGCGTCGGAGGTCGGCTTCAACCGGTCCATCGTGCCCTCGATCATGCAGTGGACACAGGCAAGATTGCACCGAAATTCCATCGTGACCGACACGTATTTCTCGTGGTCGCGCATCGACAGGCGGGGGCGCTGTGCCAAAAGGTCCACCGGTGTCGTGACCCCGCCCCGCGCTCCGTCGTGATCAAGCGCGCGCAGCGCGGCGCCAACGTGGTCGGGTAAAGAATCAGAAGAGGCCATAATAACTGCCTTTCAAAGTACGTATCCCACCCTGCGGGTCAGGAAGATAATCGTACCCTACATCAAAAAGATGGTGCGCGAAACGATCGCGGTGCGTGCTTGCAAACTCTATCAAGGGAGCCGGAAAGTCGAGCCGTTGCAGAAAATAGATCAGCGGGTCCACGCCAATGCGGGAAAAATACAACCCGTCGTTGTGACGTTTGTTCGCCACGACAATCGTTTGCGCCGACGCCATCCGCGGCCACAAGATATCAGGCAAATGCAATCGTGACACCGGAATGTGCGCATTCGAGGCAATCTTGTCCGCGATTTCAGTCGCATGCCGGACGGCGTCAAAGAAGAAATAGAAGTTGCGCATCTCGATGCCTGTTAGGCTGACACCGTAGCAGATCCCCGAGGACACATCACTGCCCGGATTGCCGATATAAATGTCGACCTGATCAATCGGATCCCCCATCAGATGCCGCTTCTCGATCTCGACCGAAAACATGAAATAGGGTCTGTCATCCGCAACAGGGGCAGTCACATTCAACAGACCTTCCATTGCCTTGCGAAATCCGGCCATGCCGAATGTCCGATCCAGACGCGCGTAATCATAGAAATAAAGCTCCCATGACAAAACCCCGTTGCGGCTCTTGATCCCCCAAACGGTTTTGAACGGACCCAACGCACAGCGCAGCGCCGCACAAATCTGCATCATTGGCGTGAATATACCAGCAACCTCAAACGAATGCGCCAACATCGCCTCTGATCTCAGTGCGGCACCCAAAGGCGGCACGGGGCGCTCATAGGGCCACAGACAATAGTCAAGCGCCAGATCCTTGGCGCGGGTCTGCCACACGGTGTCCTCCACCCGAAAAGCCATCACGATACCCCGTTCAAAGCATGAGCTCCGAAATAGAGCGTCGCAAATCCGCGACCGTTGCGGGCGATCCCCGCGGCCACATGCCCAAGTCGCGCACCGGCATGACGGGCCACAAAATCCTGTGCTTGCTCAGAGCGTCCAAGAAGTTGCACCAAATCCGCCGCCCGGTCGCCCACGCACATTTCCTGATCGACCAGATTGATGTCCAAGGACCGCCGCGGCGTGCCCGGCTCGATCACCTCGAGCAGACGCGGAAGGTCCGGCGTGCCCCCAAAGCGCTGCATCACATCGTGCAAGACCGCATCCCCCGACAAAACGTCCTCGATCAACCCTTTGCGCGCGGCCAGCGGCAGATCAAATTGCGACATATATTTGCTAACGCCCCACGCACCGGTGTCGCGCCATTTGATCGCCAAAAAGATCAAACCCGGCGTGACCCCGGCCGTCGAGGAAAACTCCAGATAACTTTTCAACACCGCGCCTTGCGCATCCTGCTCGTATCCAAAATGTACCGCCTGCGCGCGGCTTTGCACCGCGTCAAGCACCTCTATCGCAGGCTCGGGCGCCCCCAGACCTGTCCACATCTCCCGCAAGGTCCGCGACGGGCCCGGCCCAAGAGCATGGCGGGCAAAACTCGTTAGAAAGCGGTCATCGAACAACGACCCGTCGATAGATTTCACAGACCACTCGCGCATCAAAGGCCGCTCTACGCGCTCAAGCATCCGGTACAACGCCGTCTTGGACGCCTCCCCGTGCAACGTCATTCAAGCTGTCCCGAAAACGCCAGCAAATCCCCTAGTTTCCGGTCGGTTTCAAGCAGGTCATGACGCATCCCGGCATGCACCCGCTCGACGCTGCGTTGTCGCATCCGGATAAACACCCCCGCCGCACGCGGCCCCAACAAAAGCGCCAGACGCGCAAAGCCCCGGTGGAACCGGGCGCCTTTGCTGCGCATCAATTCATCCTCAAGCGACAAAAATGCCTCGACCCGCCCCGGATCCCCCTGCCGCCCGCACCGCCCCTCAAGCTGGCGGTCGACTCTGCGGCTGTCATGACGCTCTGTCAGCATCACATGCAGGCCCCCGAAATCGGCAACCCCCTCGCCCAGTCCGATGTCGGTGCCGCGCCCCGCCATATTCGTGGCAACAGTGACCATGCCCCGTTGCCCCGCCATTTCGATAATCGCCGCTTCATCGGCATCTTGTGCCGCACTGAGTACCTGATGCGCCACGCCAAGTTCCGTCAGGCGCAAACTGGCCTTTTCCGACCCCGCCACAGAACGCGTACCCAGCAACACCGGACAACCCTTTTTTGACAGTATTTCAACACGTTCGGCAACGGCCTGCCATTTACGGTCTTCGCTGCGATACACCCTGTCACGCGCGAATGTGCGCCGTTCGGGTTTGTGCGTCGGGATCAGTGTCACGGCCAGCCCGTAGACCGACCAAAGCTCCGAGGCCGCATCCTGCGCCGTGCCGGTCATGCCGCCCAATCGCCGGTAACGGCGAAAAAACCGCTGATAGGTGATGCGTGACAGGGTTTCACGCGGGTCTGTCGGCTCGACGTCTTCTTTAAGTTCGACCATCTGGTGCAGGCCCTCTGACCAGCTGCGATCTTCCATCACGCGGCCAGTGTTTTCGTCAACGATCTGCACCTTACCATCGCGGATGATATACGCCTCGTCACGATTGAACAGATGCTGGGCGGTCAAAGCCTGCGTGACAGAATGCTCGCGGATAACCGGCACACGAAAAGTGTCCTGTTCGCCCTCGGCCATATCCTCTAGCCGGTCGCGCCCGGCATCCAGCAACTCAACACGATTTTCATTGGCCTTGATGCGGTAATCCTTACCCTCCACCAGCTTGAGCGCCGCAGCCCGCGCCGTGCGGTAAAGCGCCATGTCGTTGCCGCGCCCCGCCTCGATCGCGCCCGAAATGACCAACGGGGTCCGCGCCTCGTCGATCAGCACACTGTCGGCCTCATCAATGATCGCAAAATGCAGCCCTCGCATGCGCAAAAGCCCCCGCGCTTGCGGCGTCAGCCGGTCAACCTTGCGCGCCAGATTTCCGGGGCTGTCACGCAAAACCATCCGGTCGCGCAAATAGTCGAAGGTTAATTCCTTGTTCGAGGCATGCACGATGTCAGCGGCATAGATATCGCGCCGCTCGCCTTCTTGTTGGCCCGTCTGCACAATTCCGACGTCGAGCCCGAAAAAACGGTAAAGCGGCGCCATCGCCTCGGCATCGCGTTTTGCCAGATAATCGTTGACCGTGATCACATGCACCGGTTGACCCGCCAGCGCCATCGTCACCGCCGCAAGCGTGGCACACAGCGTCTTGCCCTCGCCGGTGCGCATCTGGGCGACCTCGCCGCGCAACATCGCAAAGGCTCCCATCAACTGCACGTCATAGTGGCGTTTGCCGATGGTTCTTGCCGCGACCTCGCGCACAAGCGCGAACGCAGGGGCAACATTTGCCGCCGTCACTCTATCCAATGCAACGGCGCGGCGCATATCGACCCGCAGCCCCTCGGCCCGCAAGCGCAACTCTGCATCGGAAAGAGCCGCATATGTCGCCTCAAGCGCGTTTGTCCGCGTAACAATAGAGCGCAACCGCCGCGCGCGCGCGCCCGCACCGAGCACCACAAGCAGCCCGAACATACGCCGCCCCCAGCGGTCGAAACCGTCTTCCTCGACCTCCGGCCGCTCGGCATACCCAAGCACCTGGGGCAGGCGCAAACGGGGACCCGCCTGATCAGACATTGAACTGGTTCAGGAAAAGCTGCCGCAGGCTTCGGTACATCCGAAACCCGAGCGGCTCGTTGTCATGCTCGAACCGCACCAAAGCACGTTCGCCAACATACGGCAATTCGGTTCCCTCCTGCGGGGCAACATCGAACACGAAAAGGCTCTCGATGGTGCGGCGCCCTTCGGGGTCGGAGGGATCCACGGCAAACGGGCCACCGGCGTCGGTGCTCAAACCCGGAGAGGGCAGAATAGTCTGGCTTTCGGGCGCGCTGGCCACGATGCGCCCGGTGAGCGTACGGGTTATATCACGCTGCAACCTGATCTGCGTTCCCAGAGTTTCTGTGCGCACCAATTCCGCCCGCGCTTGCGGCACAGCAACCCGAATGCGCGGCTCCTGCATATCAAGCAAATAACCCAGCACCGCCCCCTGAGCGACCAGCCGGCCTGTCAGATCCGCCCCGTAGGGAATAAGCGCCAAACCGTCATGCGGGGCCACAATCGACAGCGCGCGCGACCGCTCGTTATAAAGCGCAAGCCGCGCCGTCAGGTGGCGCACCTGTTCGCGCAACAGCGATGTTTGCGTCCGGTCGGTCGCAATTGCCGAATTCAGCCGCAATTGCAGCTCGTCCAGCTGTGCCTGCGCAAGACGGGTCTCCGAAGCCAGCACCGGATCTTCGAGTTGCACCAGAAACGTTCCGGCCGTGGCCTGCCCGCGCTCTTGTGGGATCCGCGCGATAAAGCCTGTTGTGCCCGCACGCAGCACCTCGCCTTCGCCAAGCCACACAACACCTTGCGCGGTTGTGGCGTGCGGCAGCGGCACCACCACCAGAAACCCCACAATCGACCCAACAACCGAGGCTGTCACAAAAACCGCCCACGCCCGCCGGCCCCGCAGGCTACCCGAGGTCATCAGAAACTTGAGCCCCTTGAAAATCGGAAACACGAACACATTCGACAACGCCCAGATCGCCAGAAGCACACCGATAAAAAAGAACTTTGTCGCCACAAACAGCGATATCCCGATCGAGATCGAAATCCGGTAGAAAAAAGAGGTGATCGAATAGAATAGAAACCAGCCCCGTTCGCCGCGCGCCGTGACGGGACTTTCGGCCTTTTTCACCCCCAGCAGATAGCGTTGCACCAGATACCAGAAATACTTGCTGGAGCGTTGGCCCATATTCGGGATCTCGAGCAGATCTGCTAGCACGAAATACCCGTCGAACCGCAGCAGCGGATTTCCGTTGAACAACAATGTCGAGACGCCGCCGATCAGCATCACGTTAAAGGCAAAAGCCCGCGCCAGCCCCGGCTCGGCATTCACCCAAAAGATCATCGCAATCGCCGCAAGCGCCAACTCGACCATAATTCCCGCGCCGCCGACAACCGCCCTGCGCCATTTTTCGGGAAACGCCGCCGAAGAGGACGCGTCGACGTAAGGCACGGGGATCAGGACCAGAAACATCAACCCGATTTCATGCACCTCCCCACCCCAGACCTTGGCGGCATAGGCATGCCCCAACTCATGGAGAGCCTTGACCAGCGGATAGGCGATTGCCACCAGAAAAAGGTTCTCGGCTGTCAGGATCTTGTCAGTGACATCATCGGTCAGCGCCGACCAGTTCATCACAGCCAACGTAATGCCGCTGACAACCAGACACAGCCACGCCAGAAAACCCCAAACTGTGAACAACGGCCGAAACAGCCCCACGGTTGCTGTCAAAAAGGCATCCGGATCCAGCAAGGGAAACCGCAAGGCAAGCGGATTGCGCAGACGCGACAGCATGGTGGCGCGTTCTTGTTTATTGTGTCTACGGCCCAACTCGCGGATGTCGGGCAAGGTCTCTCCGGCTATCAGGTCGGCGTTGTGCAGTTGCGACAAAAGCCGGATAATCTCGGACTGGGTGGGCGGGTCGTCTTCGAACCGGTCGCAGACGATCTCCCATAATTGTTGCAAACTGCGCCGCCCGTCCATCAGACTGAGGATCAGATTTCCCGCCGGGCTGATGCGGTGGTACTTACCCGAGTGCTGGTCCTGAACGATGTGCCAGATTTCGTTGCGAAACCGTTGCCGGTGGATTTCGACATGGCTGCGCAAACGCGGGCGCAGCGGCGCGACACGGTACCAGTCGGAGGAGCGAAACG
>JBLIFE010000015.1:0-14651 GCA_047633515.1 Paracoccaceae bacterium
GCGTCAGGGCGTTGCTCCGCCGGCGGGCCATCCCGCGCAAACAGCTTCAGGTGTTCGGAGTGCTTACCTACGATGCGGGCGCGCGGCAGTTGTTTGCCGATGACACCGAGATTGATTTGCCGCGCCGTGAAATGTCGGTCTTTGAATGTCTGTTGTCGGCGGATGGCCGGCTTGTTTCGAAAAACACGATGCTGGATCACGCTTACGGTGTTGGCGCGGATGTCGAGGATACGGTGGTCGAGGTCTATATCTCTCGTTTGCGCCGGAGGCTCAGCCCCTTTGGCATTCAGATCAAAACCCAGCGTGGATTGGGCTATCAGCTGTTGCTTGGTCCGGTTGGATGAAGCCCCAGTCGCTTCGCTCTCGCCTGATCCTGATTATTCTGTCGCCGTTGCTGGCAATCTCGTTGGTGGCGGGGGCGTGGCAGTTTCAAAACACGACCGACCGGGCAGAGGATATTTTCGACCGCGGCTTGCTGTCGGCGGCGCTGGCGATTTCGCGCGACATTGCGGTGTCGGACGGCGATGCGTTGAGCCCGGCCACGCGCGGGTTGATCAACGACACCTCGGGGGGCGAGTTGTTTTACCATGTTTTTGCTCCTGACGGGGTGTTTGTCACCGGCTATGCCACCCCGCCGGTCCTGCCTCGATCTGTTACGTCGGATTTGCCCGAGCCGCTTTATTACAACGCTCGCTATCAAAACCGTGACGTGCGTGTTTTGCGGTTTCAGGACGTCACGACCATAAGCGGGGTGTCGGGCGTGTTCAATATTACGGTGTGGCAGAACGCCGAAGTCCGCAGAAATTTTGTGCGGCATGTGGTGTCGCGGTCTTTTGCCGTGATCGCGGTGTTGGTGTTGTGTGTTGCGTTGGTGGTGTGGTTCGGTGTTGGTTTGGGGCTGCGGCCGCTTCTTGATCTGGAGGCGGCCATTGCCAAGCGTACCCCAACAGAGCTTGAACCGATCCGCCGCTCTGTTCCTGTTGAGGCGCGAGGCCTTGTTTTGACACTTAACGCGTTGTTGGACCGGATCTCGCGGCGGATCAGTTCGAAGGACGAGTTTATTTCGAATGCGGCACATCAGTTGCGCAACCCGGTTGCCGGTGTTCTTGCGCTGGCAGAGGCGGTGCAGAATGCCCCCAGCGCTGCACTGGCACAAAAGCGCAGTGCCGAACTTGTGGAGGCGGCCCGCGAAGCCAGCCAGTTGACCCACCAGCTTTTGTCGTTTGAGCGGGCCAGTGGCACCGATCTGGCTCTCTCGGGTGTGCGGCTGGATTTGAATGGCGTTCTTGCTGGCATCGTTGCGCGTTTCGAGCAGCAAGTGGCTAGCACCGGAGTGGAGGTAACCTGTGTTCTTCCCGAGGGGCCAGTGGATATTCAGGGCGACGAGGTAATGCTTCAGGAGGCTTTTTTGAACCTGTTGACCAACGCGGTTGTGCATGGCGGGTCAGGGCTGACGGCGATTTCACTGGAATTGGTGGTGGATCGGGACCGGATTGAAATTCAGGTAAAAGACAACGGCGTCGGAATTCTTCCCGTGGACCGCATTCAGGCCATCAGCCGGTTCGGCCAGACCGACGGTGGCCCGGGGAGCGGGCTTGGCCTGCCGATTGCGGTACGTGTCATGGAAAACCACGGAGGGACGTTGAGGATTGCGGGCAACTCTTTTGGCGGAGCCACAATCATTTTGTCGCTGCCGCGTGAAGACAGCTAAAGCAATGGTAGCCGCAAGCCGGTGATCAGAACGCTGCAGCAGCAAAGATGATACCCGATCCGGCGGCCACCAACGCCATGCGCCTGACAACCGCACCGCGCCCGATCAAACCATAGGACAGACACGAAAGCCCGACAGCCATGCGCGCAAATGCAAAAAGGGCCGAAACAGGTTCGGTGCCCAACCGGATGAGATTTTCGTTGGCGATCATGCCCAACGGGATCACATACAGCCCAATTCCCAACGCCATCGCAGTAAGCGCGACGCGCAGCCAGTTCTCTCCGATCATGCCGGCGGCGATAAAGACCGCGCCGCAGACAGGCGGTGTAATGGTCGACAAAAGTGCAAACCAGAACACGAATAAATGGGCCTGCAACGGCTCCAGCCCCAGTTTGATCAAGGCAGGCCCCGCAACAGAAACGCAGATGACGTAAGCCGCCGTGGTGGGAACTTCCATGCCCAGCAACAGGCACGCGAACGCCGTTAGCAGCAAGGCAGGCCAAAGCATTCCACCGGATCCCGACAGGATCACAGAGGTAATCTTGACCCCCAGACCGGTAATCCCCAGCACGCCGATAATAATCGACGCACACAGAATAATTGCGGCAATCATCGCGACCTGTTTGCCCGCATTCAGCATCGCATCGCCAAGCCGCATGACACCCTGGCCCGCCGAAAATCTCGGTTTTTTATCGAAAAACAGGGCCGCCACACCTGCAAAAATCGCAAGAGCGGCGGCGTATTGCGGGGTAAAGCCGACCACGAACATAGCCAGTAGCAACACTGAAAATGGCACCATGAAAAAGCCCGAAGTGATTACAACGGTGCGTTTGTCGGGGCGCTGGGCCTCTGGAACACCTTTCAGCTCATATCGTTGGGCATAGGCGTTGATACCCATCCAGACTGTCACGAAATACAATGTTGCAGGCAGCAGGGCTGCGAGCATGATTTGTGAATAGGGAACGCCGGTCAGTTCGACCATCACAAACGCACCCGCCCCCATCAGCGGTGGCATGATCTGACCACCTGAAGAGGCGACGGCCTCTACTGCGGCGGCCAGTCGTTTGGGATAGCCCAGCTTTGCCATCGCAGGCAGTGTGATTGCACCGGTAGAGGCCACATTTGCCGAGGCAGACCCCGAGATTGACCCGAACAAGGCCGAGGACAGTACCGAAACTTTTGCCGCACCCCCCACCAGTCTGCCTGCTGCTGCTGCCGCGACGTTCATAAAGCCTTGCCCCGCTTCGCCAGCGTTCAAAACGGCGCCAAAGATCACAAAAATCGCCACCACGCCGACCGAAACACCGGTCAGGCTGCCCCACAGCCCGCCTTCGGCGATCACCAGTGTGCCCAGAAAACTGCGCAGCGGGGTGCCGGCATGGCCGAATTCACCGGGAATATATTGCCCGAACAAACCGTACAGAAGGGCCGTCAGCGCCACCAGAGGCAGCGGCCAGCCGATCATGCGTCGCGCCCCCTCCATCGTGATCAGCAACAGCGTTACGGAAAGAGCGACCTGAAACTGGTTCTCGAGAAACCCGTATTGCGAGCGCAAAATCTGATGATTCAGGACGATCCAGAGGCATCCTGCAATGCCGGTGATTGCAATCACCGCGCCGGTGGCGGTGGACAGACGGGTTGTAGTGCCAAAAACAAACACCCAAGGCAGGATCAACGCCATGTGCAAAGGGCGCGCTACAAGGTTGGGGACAAGGCCATAAAAGATCAGGCCGAGGTGAAACGAACATGTCAGCACCCCCAGAGCGATCCAGAATCTGCGACCCAAGGGCGTTGTCATAATAGCTAATCCTCAAACGCCTTGCCCTCGGCAAACGGGGGCAAGGCGGTGTGCTTACATGTGGGTGTCGTTCAGGCTGGCACCGATTTCCTGATAGTAGCGGATGGCACCGGGGTGAATTTTCGAGGTGATGTTGCCCAGCATATCTGTCGATACACCGGCCCACCAAGCGGCACTACCGGCCATGTCTGCCTTGGTTTCCCAATAGGTTTTGGTCAGGCTATAGGCGGTGTCGTCGTCCATCTTGATCGTTGTGTAGGCGACCACAGGAAGTGATGTGGTGGTGATGTCTTCGGTTTGGCCGGCATAGGTGCCCGCAGGGATGATCAGTTTGGTGCGCTTGGATTTGGCGATCTGGTCGGCATCAAGCGACAGCACTGTCACGCCTGTGGAGGCCGCAGCCTCGATCACGTTGGGCGCAGGGTACGAGCCTGCCGTCACAAAGCCGTCGATTTGCCCGTTTTTCAAAGCACCAACCGCATTGGACAGTTCGGACTCCGCGAGGGTCACTTTCCCCTCAAGGCCAAACAGGCCAAGGTATTTTTCGCCCTCGCGCGCACCAAAAGAGCCGCTTCCCAACAAAATGGTCTTTCCTTCCATCCCGGCAAAGCTCTGGACGCCGCTGGCTTGGGACATCACAAAATGCATAGTCAGCGACGGGATCGGGAACAGGGCCCTGATGCCATCAAACGAAGGGTCACTTTTGCCCTCGAACATTGCCTTGCCGCCTTGAGCGAGCCCGATCAGTGCCGGCGGAGTTGTGAAGACGTAGTCGGCACCGCGCGCGCGCACTTCCATCACGTTCTGCACCGAGCCCTGACTCTCTTCGACTGTGACCTGAATGGCACCGGCGGTGCCTGCCTTCATGGCTTCGGCAATCTGTACGCCCATCTGGTAATACGAAGACCCCGTTTTCGCCGATTTATAAGTGACACGCGTCTCGGCCCACGCCGATGTGCCCAAAACCAATGCAGCTGCTGTTATCGCGCCAAAAGTCTTTGTCAGTGTCATGTTCAACCTCCCTGTTGTTTGTCAGGACAATTGCCTGTTGAAAGACGCAGGGCAAGGCTGGCTTTGAGCTTTCATAAATTTTTACGACACCTATACGAAACGAGTAAGAACTATACGAAAGGCGTAAGCGACACGCTTTTTGATGTCGGCCATGTGACTTTAACTCAACGGTAAGGCGCTGTATTTATATCCTTGTTAAGTTAGATTCTTTCAGTGGGTTTCGATCCCAAACAAGGCTTCGTAAGATCCTTTTGGAAAAGGCAGAGAGTAATATGGTACCTTCCGAGACAATGATATCCCGCATGGCGATGCTGTTGGAACGCGCAGAGCGCCCGATACCAGATGCAGCCGGTTCGCACGCAGTTGTGCCAATGATCCGAGTTGAAAAGGTTGGTGAACTCAAAGCAACAGCGCGCAAGACGCCCGCGACCATGCGCTCGAAACGAGCAAAAACCGCAGCGCCCAAAAAGACTCAGTAACACTTCAGCAGGGTGTGTTGATGTGCCCCTTAAACGGATGGCGTTTGCCGCGAGGCAGACGAATGCGTTGAAGGTGGCGTCAGTTTTGCCGCATCGCATTGCGATCCCTTTGTATTTCTTAAGCTTGCTAAAGAAATCCTCGATCAAGTGCCGCCAATTATAGATGTCGCAGTCGAAATCGGCCGGCACCCGACGGTTAGACCTTGGCGAAATGACCGTCTCGAGTTCGGCGCGGGTCAGCGTATCCCGTGGCAGGTTGGCGTCAAATGCCCGGTCTGCGAGAAACTGGCCGCGAGTTAGCCTGTTGATCAAATCCGCCGTGCCGCCTGGATCATGAATCCGCCCCGGCAGCAGCCGGACGTCGATCAGATCGCCCAAAGCATCCGTCAGCGCCATGACCTTGCTGGTTATGCCGCCACGAGAGGCCCGGGGCTGACCTTGAGTTCCTCTGGGCGGCCTTGTCCATGACGGTGGACCTGGGCGATTGTGCCGTCTGTCTTGACCTATCTGAGAAGCCGGTTGAAGGCAGTATTCCAGCCCCGAATTCTGATGGCAGATCGCGCCAATGGCATCCCCTGCGTAAGGTCGAAAGAACCGCTTTGATAGAAATGCCGGGGGTCGGGGCGGATGCGACCGGAACCATAATCGCGGCTAAGATAGTGCGGGGCTATGGTTTCCCATCAAGCGTCGATCAAAGCGTTGCGGATCAAGGTTGCCTCCTGTGTTTGCAACCTTGGCTCACTCAACGACCGATTTTGAAATCCTCAAACGACAGCATGCTCTCAGCAAATTTATTGTATTTTTGCGTCGGCACGGCTTATCCTTGCAAACGTTCACAAAGAACCGGGAGGATATAATGACAAACTCACTGACCCGCGTGGCACTTGCGCTTTCCCTGTGCCTCTCTGCGTCTTTGGCCATGGCCGAAGGAGTGATGCACCGTGTGGCGATCCATGTTAACCAGAATGATCCCCAAGTTATGAACATGGCGCTGAACAACGCCGTCAATACGCAGAACTACTACGACTCGGTCGGCGATGATGTCATCATCGAGATCGTAACCTATGGCCCGGGGCTAAACATGCTGGTGGCTGGCAAAAGCCCCGTTGCTCAGCGAATCGCAGCTCTTTCTCTCGAAATGGATAACATCAGCTTCTCCGCTTGTGGCAATACGCACAGCGCAATGAGTAAAAAAGCGGGTGCGGAGGTGGTTTTGCTTGATGAAGCCAAGCTTGTTCCGTCGGGTGTTGTTAGACTGATCGAGCTTCAGGAGCAGGGATTCGCATACGTGCGCCCCTAGACCATCTGTTTTAGAGTGCTAAATCTGGTTTTTTTAGAGTGCTACATTTGGGCGGTCCTTTAGTGACCGCCCCTTTTTTAGGCAATAATTGGGCGTTTAGCGATTAAATTATGTGCAAACTTCTGACCTGTGGGGTGTTTTGTCTTCAAAGCACCTCTGCGTGGTTTTTTCGTTACAACCTTAGGGATGTTAGGGTTAATGAAATACTAAGGTTGCACGAAGGCCGTCTATGGTACAAACATCGTGTAATTACGTTATTTGGATACCCCCAGAGCTATTCGTGGAAAGGATTCGCTATGGAAATGAATTTTAAAAGTATGTTTTTGGCGGCTGCAATCGTGCTGGCGCCAATCTCTGCAAGCGCTGCAACGATTGGGTTGTCGGGGTTTTTCGACGCAGCAGCTAACATCAGTGTCGGAGATAGCGCAGTCGCTGGTGCAGCCGCAGCCGGAGCACGTGTGAACTTTGCCGGCACCACCGGCACGTTGACTGCTACGTCCAACATGATCATCTCGGGCAACGTCATCATTGACCCTTATCTGGCCTATGATGGTGGTGGTGCGGACGATGGATTTGCGGTTGGCCTGAATGGTCGCTCCAACTCGATCTCCATTACTTACTCAGTCAACTCCGGTAGTCCGATCAGTGTTGCAATTGCGGAAAGTGCCTCCGTTGGCGAGGGTTTGTTTTCCGGTATTTTCGTTGCTTCTGGTAACACAATCGCCTTTATCATCAGCGGTGTTACAGGTCGTGATGGCAACGATGTGACCTTCGCAGTTGATGCTGCCGCAGTGCCGCTTCCTGCTGCTGGCCTTTTGTTGTTGGCTGGTCTTGGCGGATTGGGCATTGCGCGCCGTCGCAAGTAATCGACTTCAGTTTTAAAAAACCCCCGCAGAGCCACTCTCTGCGGGGGTTTTTTTATGCTTTACGAAAACCGTTCAGTGTACGACGGCATTGTCAGGTGGCGTACGATTTGACGCGCTGATGCGATCACCGACCAAAAGCCCGTCTGCGCCGGCCGTGATGGTGATTGTATCGCCATCAACAATATCACCCGACAACAGCATTTCGGCAAGCTGGTCCTGCAAGGCGCGTTGGATCACCCGCTTTAACGGGCGTGCCCCGAAAACCGGATCATATCCTTCGTCCGCTAACCAGGTCTTTGCACCCTCGTCCAGGTCGATTGTTATGCCGCGTCCTGCAAGCCGTTTTGCCAGCAGACCCAACTGGATTGTGACTATTCCGTCCATATCGCCCCGGCTCAGCCGGTCAAAGATGACCGTTTCGTCCAACCGGTTCAAGAATTCGGGCCGGAAATGCCCGCGCACCGCCTCCATCACATCGCGTTTCGCCTCGCCTACGTCGGAGCCATCCGGTAACAAGCTCAGAGCCTGTGACCCCAGATTGGAGGTCAGGATAATCAGCGTCTGTTTGAAATCGACTGTCCGCCCTTGCCCGTCCGTCAAAATACCGTCGTCAAGTACCTGCAACAGCACGTTAAAGACATCGGGATGCGCCTTTTCTACCTCGTCGAACAGCACGACCTGATAGGGTCTGCGCCGCACGGCCTCGGTCAAGACGCCGCCTTCATCATAACCGACATATCCGGGGGGCGCACCGATCAGGCGCGAAACCGCGTGCTTTTCCATGAACTCTGACATGTCGATGCGCACCATGGCACTGTCGTCATTGAACAGATATTCCGCAAGCGACTTGGTCAACTCGGTTTTGCCGACGCCAGTTGGCCCCAAAAACAGAAAACTGCCAAGCGGGCGGTTTTCGTCGTTCAACCCGGCCCGTGCACGACGCACGGCATTGGACACGGCACGCACAGCGGTTTGCTGGCCGATAACACGCTTGCCGATCTCGTCTTCCATGCGCAGCAGTTTGTCGCGCTCGCCTTCCAGCATCTTGGACGTGGGGATGCCTGTCCAGCGTTCCACCACTTCGGCGATTTGTTCGGGGCGCACCGCTTCCTCAAGCATCAGCTCGCTGCTTTCGGCCTCTGCCAGCTTGCGCTCCAACTCGGGAATAATCCCGTAGGACAATTCGCCTGCACGCCCAAGGTTTCCCTCGCGCTTTGCGGTATCCAGCTCTGCGCGACACCGGTCCAACTGCTCCTTCAGGTTGCGTGCCCCTTCCATCTTGTCACGGTCGGCCTGCCAGCGGGCGGTCATCTCGCCGGATTTCTTTTGCAAGACGTTCAGTTCCCCGACAAGCTTCTCCAACCGGTCGGCGCTGGCTTTGTCGTCCTCAAGCCTGAGGGCTTCTGTCTCGATCTGCTTTTGCAGGATTTCGCGGTCCAGCGCGTCAAGTTCCTCTGGCTTGCTGTCCACCTGCATCCGCAAACGGCTCCCGGCTTCGTCCATCAGGTCGATGGCTTTGTCAGGCAAGAACCGGTCCGTGATGTAGCGGTGGCTCAGGGTCGCAGCAGCGACAAGGGCAGAATCCGAAATCCGTACACCGTGGTGCAGTTCGTACTTCTCCTTGATGCCGCGCAAAATGCTGATCGTGTCCGAGACTGTCGGCTCCTCGACCATCACCGGTTGGAAGCGCCGCGCGAGGGCTGCGTCCTTTTCCACATATTTGCGGTATTCGCTTAACGTGGTTGCGCCGACGCAGTGCAATTCACCCCGTGCAAGGGCCGGTTTCAACAGGTTCGAGGCATCCATCGCCCCGTCCGCCTTGCCCGCGCCCACAAGCGTGTGCATCTCGTCAATGAACAAAATGATCTCGCCTGCGGCACTTGTGACTTCTGACAGGATCGACTTCAGCCGTTCTTCAAACTCGCCCCGGTACTTTGCACCGGCAATCAAGGCGCCCATATCAAGTGACATCAACCGCTTGTTGCGGAGCGACTCAGGCACATCGCCATTGATGATGCGCAAGGCAAGGCCCTCTGCGATGGCCGTCTTACCCACACCGGGTTCGCCGATCAACACCGGATTGTTCTTGGTGCGCCGACTTAGAACCTGCATCGTCCGACGGATTTCCTCGTCGCGCCCGATGATCGGATCAATTTTGCCGTCGCGGGCGGCCTGCGTCAGGTCTTGGGCGTACTTCTTGAGCGCCTCATAGCCTTGCTCGGCCGTGGCGCTGTCAGCGGTGCGCCCTTTGCGCACATCGTTGATGGCTGTGTTCAGTGCCATCGCTGTGACGGCCCCCGCCTCAAGCGCCTTTTGCGCGCCGGACCGTACCACCGCCAGCGCGGTCAGAATCCGTTCGACAGGCACAAAACTGTCGCCGGATTTGGTTGCGATCTTTTCTGCCTCGTCAAGAACCTTGGCGGTTTGCCCGTCGATATAGACCTGCCCGGCATCGCCCGAAACGCGCGGTTGCTTGGCAAGCGCGACATCAAGTGCTTCAACCACCCGTTCAGGGGCACCGCCCGCCCGTTTTATCAGATTTGCAGCAAGTCCTTCAGGATCATCAAGCAGCGCCTTGAGCAGGTGCTCAGGCACCATTTTCTGGTGATCCTCGCGCATCGCGATGGTCTGCGCAGCCTGCAGGAATCCGCGCGATCGTTCCGTGAACTTTTCCATGTTCATCGGTAATCTCCTTTTGTCGTCAGCACCGTATCCGAATGCCCGCATCAAGCAGCACATCCTTTCGGCCTGTTCCAGACATGGGAAGTGAAAGCCGGTGCTGCAAGGGGCAGTGATACACGAAGACCGGGATTGGGGGCATGACCTAGATCAAGAAGCCTGCCTGTGGTGGTTGACATGGCCCGTGTTGCGGGGTTTGACAAAGCAGCCCAACAGGAGACGCCAAATGCCCGACGCCAAGACAGACCGCCTGATCGTAGCCCTTGATGTGCCCAACGCACTTGCGGGATTGGAGCTGGCCAACCGGCTGGGGGATACAGTGAATTTCTATAAAATCGGTCTGGGTATGCTCACCGGTGGTGGCTTGGCGCTTGCCAACGAATTGAAGCAGGAGCACGGTAAGCGGATATTCATGGATATGAAGCTGTTTGATATCGGCGCAACTGTCGAGGCCGCTGTGCGCGGGTTGGCGCAATTCGAGCTTGATTTCCTGACGGTCCACGGTGACCCGCACGTGGTGCGTGCCGCAAGCGAAGGCAAGGGCGGGACAGGGATGAAAATTCTTGCGGTGACTATTCTCACATCGCTCGACAGGGCTGACATGGATGCAGGGTTGATCAAGCCGGGCGATATCGGCGAGATCGTGACCGAGCGCGCGCAGCGCGCGTTTCACGCAGGTGCCGACGGTGTTATTGCGTCAGCGCAAGAGGCGGCTTTGATCCGTGCCTTGCCAGAAGCCAAAGGACGGCTGATCATCACACCGGGCGTCCGGCCCGCTGGCGCCGATGCCGGCGATCAAAAACGCATCGCAACGCCCGCACAGGCCATTGCCAACGGAGCCGATCACATCGTTGTTGGTCGCCCGATTCTACAAGCAGCCAGCCCAAGTGAGGCGGCTGCCGCTATTCAGGCAGAGCTATCGTTGGTATAGTGGGCTTGGCAGGCGGGCTTGCCCGCCTGCCAAGCCCAACAGGGCGTGGCGCATCCTTGGATGCCCCGCGGTCTGGCGGGAGCCCGCCGACAAGAGTGTGAGGGATATTTTGTATGACCGTCCTGTCTGACAATGCTTTACAGATTTTTGAACCGCTCGCATCTTTGCCGATCCTGTCCCCGCACGGGCATACATCGCCGCGGTGGTTTTCAGAAAACCAGCCTTTTTCCGACCCCGCGGACTTGCTGATTGTTCCTGATCACTATGTGTTCCGGATGTTATACTCCCACGGCGTCTCACTGGGTGATCTGGGCATAGGTGTGCCCGTAAGCCAACGCGACCCCCGCAAGATTTTCCGGATTTTTGCGCAACATTGGCACCTGTTTCTTGGCACGCCTTCGCGGCAATGGCTGGATGACACCTTCAGGAATGTTTTTGCTATCACGCAACCGTTCAGTATCCAGACGGCTGATACGGTCTATGATGCACTCGATGCGGCACTGAAAACCTCCGAATTCTGCCCACGTGCCCTGTTGGATCGGTTCAATATCGATTTTCTGGCTACGACTGACAGTGCGTTAGACAATCTTCACGAGCATGCCGGGTTTGCCGCAGTTGGTCACAGAACCCGTCTTGTTCCCACCTTCCGGCCCGATACGGTCCTTAATCCGTCGGCTGCGGGTTTTGTTGCAGATGTGCACGCACTTGGGGCGCTCACGGGGGAAAATTGCGCGCGGGTTACGGGCTATCTTGCCGCATTGGGCCAACGACGGGCGGCATTTCGGGTGGCTGGAGCGTGTGCGACTGATCATGATGTTCCTGATCTGGCGACCGGGGTTCTGGATAAGGCCACGGTACAAGAGTTTCTGGATCAGGCTCTTTCGGGCACGATCAGTACTGCCAATGCAACACGCTTTTACAACCACATGCTGATCGAAATGGCCCGTATGTCGGTGGACGACGGGTTGGTGATGCAGATCCACGCGGGTTGCCAGCGTTCCACCAACCGGCACGTGGTTGCAGCCTATGGTCGCGATACCGGATCGGACGTGCCCAAGTCGATAAACTGGGTAAAAGGGTTGGACGGGCTGTTGGATCAGGTTGGAAATGATCCACGGATGGGTTTGATTGTCTTTACGCTGGATGAAAGCACCTATGCACGTGAACTGGCGCCAATGGCGGGGCATTGGCCTGCCCTGAAGCTGGGGCCTCCGTGGTGGTTCCATGACAGCCCTGCTGGCATCGCGCGTTATTTTGACCGCGTTATCGAAAGTGCGGGATACTTCAATCTTGCAGGGTTCAACGACGATACGCGGGCGTTGCTGTCCATTCCGGCGCGCCATGAAATGTGGCGCAAGGCCGTTGCTGGCCATTTGTCGCAACAGGTTGCAGCGGGTCGGTTCACGATGGCGGATGCGCACGATCTTGCGCAGTGGCTGACTGTTGATGCCGTCAAATCCGCCTATCGGCTGGATGGATTGTAATGAAGCGGTTGCTGCATCTTGGCGTTGGGAACTTTTTTCGCGCGCATCAGGCATGGTACACTTTCAAAGCGGCTGGAGGATGGCGCATCACAGGCGTTTCGTTGTGCCGTCCTGATATGCGCGATGCCTTGCGGCCGCAAAACTGGCGTTATGCGCTTGAGGTCAGCGATGCCCACGGGCGCGAGGTTCAGGTCATTGATGTTCTGGATACCGTGCTGGTTGCTGCCGAAGATCCGGCAGCGGCGGTTGCGGCCATTGCCGACCCACAGGTCCATGTGATCACCTTGACCGTTACCGAGAAAGGCTATGCGCTTGCTCCGGACGGGCTGTTACAGCTTGATGCCCCTGCGATCGTTGCCGATCTGAGTGGAGGGCCGGCGGTCAGTACAATCGGGCTCCTTGCTGCGGGGTTACTGGCGCGGTCGCGCCACGGTGCGCCTGTGACGGTGCTGAGTTGTGACAACCTGTCGGAAAACGGCATCAAGCTGGAGGCCGCTGTAAAGCGCTTTTGTCATGCTGCCGGATTGGAAATTGATAAGTATCTTGAAAAATCTGTCACTTTTCCGTCCTGCATGGTTGATCGTATAACACCGTCGACCGACGCTGGTCTGGTGGCGCGGGTCCATGCGCTTGGGCTTCCGGCGCGTGCTGCGGTTGCAACTGAACGATTTACCGAATGGGTGATCGAAGACCGCTTTGCCGGACCTCGTCCGATGTGGGAGCGCGCGGGCGCTGTGTTTACGCAAGACGTGTCGGGGTTCGAGCAACGCAAACTCGGGATGTTGAACGGGGCACATTCGTGTCTGGCCTATGCGGGGCTTCTGGCGGGGCATACGTTTGTGCATCAGGCGGTCGCCGATCCGGATGTCAAAGCACTTGCAAGCGGAGTTATGGACGAGGCTGCCGCGGTTTTGCCGGTGCCGCTTCAGGCAGGGGCACAGGTCTATCAGGCAGAGTTGTTCGCGCGGTTTGCCAATCCGTTTTTGCATCACAAACTGCGTCAGATCGCGATGGACGGGACCCTGAAGGTGCCCATTCGCATCCTTGCAACCCAAATCAACCGCAAGCGTCAGGGACTGGAAAGCCCCGCCTGCGATGCGGTTGTGGCGGCTTACGGGCAATTCATCACAGCGGAATGTGCTGCCGGACGGCAGATCGAAGACCCCAATGCCAAAGCCCTGAAACAGTGGCTCACGCAAGAATGCGATATGCGCACGTTCCTGCAAAGGCTGGCATAGGGCGCCGGCAATGGGCGTTTTGTTCACACAAAATCGATATGTTTGTTCAAAGGAAGCTCCCGAATACGCAGGCCGGTTGCCGCAAAAATCGCATTGGCCAATGCTGGTGCAGCGGGTGGAACGCCGGGTTCTCCGATACCGCGCAGGGTGTCACCATTCTCAAGCCCGCGGACCTCGATTTCGGGGCATTGATACAGCCGCATTCCCGTGAAGGTATCAAAGTTTGTTTGCTGGGCGACGTGGTTTTCATACGTCAGCTCACAATTCATTGCATGCCCCAGCCCCCAGATCACGCCGCCTGACAGTTGCGCCTCGAAGTTTACTGGATCGACGACGCGGCCGACCTCTGCGGCGACGTAAACCTTGTCGATCCTGATGCCTGACGGGGTGTTGGTCACATCGACCACCTGTGCGGTCGGCACACCGAACGATAAGGTAAAGGCAACGCCGCGGCCGCGATTCTTGCCGATGTCATGACCCGCCCAACCGGACATTTCAGCCACGGCTTCCAGAACTTTTCTGGACAGATCGTGGTGACAAAGCCGCAACCGCTCTTCGAGTGGGTCGGCCCCTGCGGCGTGGATCAACTCGTCAAGAAAACCGTCGTGCAAAAACCCGTTTCCAGACGCCCCGACAGAGCGCCAAGAGCTGACAGGCACCATTTCCGGTGCGCGGTATCCGGTAACGCGATAGTTCGGAATTGCAAAGGGTTGGTCCCACGCGCCTGCAACCAGTGTCAGGTCCGGCCCCGGTGGCGCCATCAACAATCGCCCGAACCACGAACTTGCGACCGAGGGGCTTGCGATTGACAGATCGAAGGTATCGACCTGTCCGTTGGCGACCTTGCCCCGGGCCAGACCGACCTGAGAGGGGCGCGGATAATCGTGCGTCATGTCTTCTTCGCGTGACCAGGTCATTTTGACCGGCGTACCGGCCATGGCGATGGCAAGTTCAATGGCCTGTAAGGCATAGGTGTCTTCAAGCCGGCTGCCGAAACTGCCGCCCATCGGTTGCACATGCACAAAGACCTGCGTCTCGTTCAGGCCGGTCAATTGCGCGGCATGAGTGCGCAGAAACCCGGGGATTTGGGTGCCGGTCCAGATGTCGCAACGTTCGTCGCTGACCAGAACAATCGCGTTCATCGGCTCCAGCGC
>JBLIFE010000016.1:0-14368 GCA_047633515.1 Paracoccaceae bacterium
TCGATGTTTCGGAACGACACGGCTATTGGACGCTCGTCGCACAGGTCTTTCCCGAGAACACCGGAAGCCTGTCGCTTCATGAAGGTACGGGTTTCCGGCGTATTGGT
This sequence comes from Paracoccaceae bacterium, assembly GCA_047633515.1. Classification (GTDB taxonomy): domain Bacteria; phylum Pseudomonadota; class Alphaproteobacteria; order Rhodobacterales; family Rhodobacteraceae; genus JBLHUT01. The sequence continues at coordinate 108 of JBLIFE010000016.1, forward strand.
CTGAGAGAAGGGCTGGGGCGAATGAGCTATGGTGCGATGGCGGGGCAATGGCGCGATGTTGTCTTGCTGGAGCGGCGCAGTGCCCTCACCGGACAAAGCTGAGGCGGATCGCGGGCTATTACTGACACGGTTCCGCCCTGCTGTTATCGCAGGGCCGTCATGATGCTCAACCGGTTACAGACCGCTTGCAATTGGGTGGCGGCATCAATCGTTATCCGATGTGCCTGCTCCGGCTCCGGCGATGCGTGACGCGTCTGTTGCGGGGGCATAGGTGTTTTGGGCCAGCTCCTCAAGTATTGCCCAGTCGGCGGGGTCGATGTCTTGTCCGGTATCTGGCGTGGTCAGTACAGGAAGGTCCGGATTGGGTGCGATTTCGAAAATCACTTCTTGGGTCATCGCGGTGTCGACAAGCGTGCCGTAAAGAACGCCGTTGTCACAGCACAGTGTCCCGTTGGAAAAGCGGAGCAGAACCGGTTGCAGGATCATGCCACTCAGCCCGCTGGCAAAAGCGGCCAGAATCACAGGATCCCGTGTCGGGCCAAAGGTGACTCGATGTTGCGCGAGTGTTTTTGCGCGATCCAGCAAAGCCGCCCCGCCGTGTAGCGGACAGATCGGAGCGTCACTTGACCAGACCGGCTTGTTCGTATCCATCCGCCTTCCGTCCGGTTTTTGTAATGTGCGGGCCATCAGGGCGACCCCCGGCAAGCCCTGTTTGCTCAGCCAGCGCGCGGCAAAGCCAGCCTCCTCGGCGATGCCCCAACTGCATCCACTTCCGCGGGCGGCACGTTTTGCCATGGATTGGATCTCGTTCAGGGAGAACCGCTGTGTCACAGGGGATAGGCCCAGTCGTCGTGCATCGGGTCCATCGTGGCAAGGTCGTCGGGCAGGGGGGCGAACCGGAACATGTTTATCCGGACCCAGCGGTCTGATCGCGGATCGAAATGGCCGGCTCCAAAGAACGACAGCTTGCAGCGCAGCATGTCGATCGGCTGCATCGCGGCGTGAACTGTGTTGTCGCGCAATTCGCCATAAGGCAGCCCTTCACATAATTGGGCGCGGCGTGCGGCGTGACGGTGCTCGGGATGGGCCAGCAGAACGTCGGCCAACAGGGCCTTTTCGGGCCATTTGCCCAGACACTTATCGAGCGCAGCCATGTCGCGCGCCGGTGCAAGCGGCTGCTCGTATGGCGCGATGGGTTCAAGCGCCCGTTCCCCCAGTCGCGGTTCAAGCTTTTCCGCCGAGACATACCAGACACGCGCGGTCTGTTCTGCGGCGTGCCAGTCGATATCAAGCGCCCAGCCGTATTGCCGGATCAGAAGTGCGCGCATCTGTCCGGCTGACACTGCGCCGTCAATGCGCGCAGGCGGTGTGTCACTGGCCATTGACGTCGCAAGATCATCGACCAAGCTGCCGTGCGGCTCGATCATAAGCGACACGATCTGCTCCTGTGCGTCCTCCTCCAGATGTGCTTGCGCCCAAAGAAAAAGCTCGTCCCACGATCGAGACGTGTCTGCGGTGCGGTCCAGATGCGCCTTGAAAAGCGTCAGATCCGCCCTGAGCGTGGTCAGCCTGGCCTGTTGTCCGGCGTGATCAGAGGCCCAGAGGTCGGCATTGTGCCGGGCACGGACCAAAAGCATTTCGAACCGTGGCATCATCGCGGTATCGGGCAGGTTGCGCACCCTTGCCAGCGCGTTTTCACGGGCCATGATCCAGTTGTTCAGCAAATCGGGGTGATTGATCAGGAAAGGCGCCATGCCCAGCCCGGTGGAATTGCCGATGCCAAGCCTGCGCCGCAGCGCAGGGTCAAGCCCGACAGCCGCCACGCCGCCCTTTGCCCGCGCCATGTGATTGACAAGCCGCCCGACAAAGTCGCGGATTAGGTAAACAGTCAGCATTTCAACCTGAAAAGGGGCGGCACATTCGGAACGCCTTGCGATATCTTCACGGTCGGCTGCCCCGAATTTGCCAGAGCCGTAAACCGCGGTGGTGCGCATCAGATACCCGATACTGTCGATCAGATCTGCGTCGGGTTGGTTGCCGGATGCAAGTTTCCCCACGACATGATCCCACAGCCGTACCGATCGGTTTGCGCGCGCCAGTGTCAATTCGCGTTGGCTGATGCGACCGGCCTCTTGCAAGGGCACGTTGCGCGACAGCCGCTTGATGTCCTGGGCCGTCGGGACCCCGTCGAACAAAGTAAACGTGGCATCCCACGCCGTCGCAATGACCCTGTCGGAGCGCTGCGCGGCGGGCAGGTCATGGGCAAAGGCGACCAGTGAATAGCTGCGTTCGGGGCCGTGGGCACACAAAACCGCATGACCCACACCGGAGCCGTCAATGTCAAACACCGGCACCTCGAATCGCCACTGTTCCGAGGCCATGCGCCGCAGCAATATCCGCATGAACGATAGCCGCGACTGGTGCAGTGCGCCCAGACGCGACAGGCGCATCACCTGTGCGGGGTCACGCCGCGAAACCGGCGGCGGGGGGAACAGGGCGCGGGTGTCGGGGGCCTGAGGGGTCATCGGGGTTCAAATCCTTCGTCGTAGAATCGTAGCCAGTTGTCACCCATGATCCCGCTTACCTCTGCGTCTGACAATCCTGTTGCGCGCAAGCCGTCGGTCAGGCCGGGAAAATCGCGGTTGTCGTTGAACCAGACGGGCATGGGCGGAAATCCGGGGGATGTGGCCGAGCCTTCGCCGTAATCCACCACCTTGGACCAGCGTCCGACCCTCATCCATTCGACAACACTGTCGGGGTGGTCCTGACACAGGTCGCTGCCTATCCCGAGATGCTTTGGCCCCAGATGTTCGGCCGTTCGGGCGATCATGGTGCAGAAATCATCGAGCGTGCAGTCGGATTTTCCCTTCAGGTGATGGGGATACAGCGAAAACCCCAACATTCCGCCAGATTCTGCCAGAGCCTCCAGCACCGCGTCCGATTTGTTGCGCAGGGCGGGTTGCCAGCGGGCGGGGTTGGCATGGGTTATGGCGATGGGACGGGTCGAATGCGCAATCGCCTCAAGTGTGCTGCGGTCGGCCGAATGGCTCATGTCGACGATCAGGCCGACGCGGTTCATTTCTGTGATTACTTGTTTGCCCATGCGTGTCAGGCCGGGGTCTTCGTTTTCGTAGCATCCGGTCGCAAGCAGGGACTGGTTGTTGTAACTCAGCTGCATGAAACGCGCGCCCAGCATGTGGGCAATCTCGACCAGCCCGATGTCGTCCTCGATGGGGGAGGGATTCTGGAACCCGAAAAAGATCGCGGTGCGGCCGGTTTCACGCGCGCGGCGCACGTCATCACCGGTGCGACCAAGGAAAATCAGATCTGCAAACTGCTCGAACCAGCGGTTCCAACGCTCGACCTGTAGCACCATTTCACGAAAGGTTTCGTGGTACGCGATAGTGACATGAACCGCGTCCAACCCGCCGGCACGCATCTGCCTGAAGATTTTTTCCGACCAGTTGGCATATTGCAGCCCGTCAATACGATATCCCATGCGCCCCCCGTTGAATGCCTCAGGACTATGCTGCCCGAAGGCGTGTCGCGTCAATCATGCCATTTGCCCAAAAGAGATGTCGCAAGCCCCTTGCGCATCTTGTGCGGGCAGTGTTCGATTGCGGCCAATCGCAGGCGGGGTCCAAATCTGTCTGCAACGGCGTAAAGGGAGACAAAAATGGCGCTTAAAAAACTGGCATTGGCCGTATCGGCCGCGGCATTAGCTGCTGCAGCACTGGCAACCGGCGCAGGGGCCGAAGGGCATGGCGGCAAGGTGAAGGTCGGCATGATCACGACCCTTTCGGGCGGTGGTGCGGGGCTTGGCATCGACGTGCGCGACGGCTTTATGCTGGCGGCAAAGATGGCTGGCAACGACAACCTCGAGGTTGTGATCGAAGATGACCAGCGCAAGCCGGATGTTGCGGTGCAACTCGCCGACAAGTTGATCCAGTCGGAAAAGGTCGATGTCTTGACCGGTATCATCTGGTCGAACCTTGCGATGGCGGTTGTGCCGTCGGCAACAGCACAGGGCAAATTCTATCTCTCTCCGAATGCGGGGCCGTCGCAGCTTGCCGGTAAGGGGTGCAGCCCGCTGTATTTCAACGTGGCGTGGCAGAACGACAACCTGCATGAGGCGGCAGGAGCCTATGCCAACACTGCTGGCTTTGCGAATTCGTTCATCCTTGCGCCGAATTATCCGGCTGGCAAGGATGCCCTGACCGGGTACAAGCGTCTTTACGAGGGCACGCTGGCGGGTGAGTTGTTCACCAAACTGGGCCAGACAGATTATGCCGCCGAGATCGCCCAGATCCGCGCAAGTGGCGCCGATAGTGTGTTCTTCTTCCTGCCCGGCGGCATGGGGATTTCGTTCCTCAAGCAATATGCCGGAAGCGGTGTGGACATTCCCGTTATCGGGCCCGCGTTCAGCTTTGATCAGGGGATTTTGCAGGCCGTCGGTGCTGCAGCTTTGGGCGTAAAGAACACGTCGCAGTGGAACAAGGACATCGATAACGCCGCGAACAAGGTGTTCGTCGAGGGCTTTGTCGCGGAATACGGACGCCTGCCATCGCTTTATGCGTCGCAGGGGTACGATACTGCGAACCTGTTGCTGTCTGCGATGGCAAAGGCCGATGTAGCCGACACAGCCGCGTTTCAGGCGGCACTCGAGGCGGCTGATTTTGCCTCGGTACGCGGCAAGTTCAAGTTTGCGAATAACCACCATCCCATTCAGGATATCTTTGTGCGCGAAGTCATTCAGGAGGGCGACGTGTTCACCAACAAGATCATTGCCACCGCTCTGAGCGATCATAGCGACGTTTACGCCGCCGATTGCCCGATGTAGTCATAAAGGATACGGGTCGGGCAATCGTCCGACCCGTTTTGCGCGATGTCACTCATTTTATTTATCGAACAGGTGCTGAACGGGCTTCAGCTTGGGGTTATGCTGTTTTTGATGGCGGCGGGGTTGACGCTTGTGTTCGGGGTGATGGGGTTGATCAACCTTGCGCATGGATCGCTTTACATGATCGGGGCCTTTGCCGCGGCGGCGGTTGCGGGGGCGACTGGGTCTTTCGTGCTGGGTCTGGCTGCGGCGCTGGCGGCGGCGGCGGCGGCGGGGGCGTTGGTCGAGTTGGTGGTGATCCGCCGGCTTTATGACAGGGATCATCTGGATCAGGTTCTGGCGACCTTTGCGCTGATCCTGATTTTCTCAGAGGGGACGCGTTGGGCGTTCGGTTCCTTTCCTCTGTATCTTGATGTGCCGTCCTATCTGTCCGGGCCGGTGGCCCTTCCCGGTGGGATCCAGTATCCGCTGTACCGGCTTGCGATCTTGTTGGTCGGGCTTGTTGTGGCTTTTGGCTTGTTCGTGTTGATTTCCAGAACCCGGCTTGGCATTCGCATCCGTGCAGGGGCCGCGGACCGCGAGATGATTGCCGCGCTGGGCGTCGATATCTCAAAGCTTTATACGATCGTCTTCGCGCTGGGGGCGGCGCTTGCGGGGCTGGCCGGTGCGCTGGTCGGGGCGATCCAGTCGGTACAGGTCGGCATGGGCGAGCCGGTGCTGATACTGGCCTTTGTGGTCATTGTTATCGGTGGCATCGGGTCGATCAAGGGGGCGATGGTCGGGGCGATTCTGGTCGGGCTGACAGAGACCCTTGGCGGTGTACTTTTGCCGATGGCCTTTGGCTGGTTCATGGAGGCATCTGCGGCGGCCTCGGTGGGGTCGTCACTTGCTTCGATGGCGATTTATGTGTTGATGGCCTGTGTGCTGATCTGGCGACCATCGGGGCTTTACGGAACATCATGACTCGCGAAACGCTTTTTAATATTGCGGTGACTGTGCTGCTTGTGGCCTTTCCGCTGTGGGCGTGGATGACGGATGCGCCGTTTCTGATCACTCTGACGACCAAGGCTGCCATTCTGGCGCTGGCGGGGGTCGGGCTGAACATCGCACTGGGGCAGGGCGGTCTTGTCAGCCTTGGTCATGCGGCATTCTTTGGCATAGGCGGGTATGCGATGGGCATCCTTGCCAGCCATGCGCAAAGCTATGTGCCGCTTTTTGACGGGGCGATCGTGATCGAGGGCACCAAGTCCATGCCGGTGATCTGGCTTGTGGCGGTTCTGGCCAGCGGGGTCGCGGCCCTTGCCATCGGGGCGTTAAGCCTGCGGACCTCGGGTGTCTATTTCATCATGATCACGCTCGCTTTCGGGCAGATGTTCTATTATTTCGCGATTAGCTGGCCGGCGTACGGCGGCGAGGACGGGTTGTCGATTTATGTACGCAACGGGTTTCCGGGGCTTAATACGCTTGATCCGGTGCAATTCTACGCAATCGCTCTGGTGGCTTTGTTGTTGGCGCTGGCCCTGTCGGCGCGGATTGCCGCGTCGCCCTTTGGTCTGGGGCTGAGTGCGGCGCGGCAAAACGAGGTGCGGGTCGAGACGGTGGGGATACGGCCTTATCACCTGCGACTGGTCGCGTTCACGCTGTCTGGGATGATCACCGGATTGTCGGGCGCACTTTATGCCGATCTGAATCGCTTTGTCAGCCCGTCGATGCTGAACTGGCACACTAGCGGTGAGATTATCGTCTTTGTGATTCTGGGCGGTGTGGGGCGGCTTTATGGTCCTGTCGTAGGGGCGTGCCTGTTTATCGCGCTTGAACATTTGCTGGGGGGTATCAGTGAGTATTGGCAAATATTCCTTGGGCTGTTGCTACTTGGTGTGGTGCTGTTCGCGCGCGGGGGGGTGATTGGTCTGGTGAGCGGACGGGCGGTGGCGCATGAGTGAACCGGTGCTGCGCCTTGAGGCGATTACCAAACGGTTCGGGGCTTTACTGGCCTCTGATGCGGTGTCGCTTGATCTGCGGATCGGAGAAATCCACGCCCTGATCGGACCGAACGGGGCGGGTAAATCCACGTTGATCCAGCAGATTGCCGGCGGATTGCGCCCTGACGCAGGGCGCATCGCGTTTGACGGGCGCGATGTGACGGCGCTTGATACGGTGGCGCGGGCGCGTGCGGGCCTGTCGCGCACATTTCAAATCAGCGCGCTGCCGGCGGAATTGACGGTTTTGCAAAACGCCACGCTGGGGGCGCTTGGGGCCTGCGGCGGGGGCTTCGGGATGCGGCGGCGTGTGATGCGCGATACCGGCCTGCGGGCGCAGGCGGTTGCCGCGCTTGAGCGGGTCGGGCTGGTGGATCATCAGGGCACGCGCACTGCTGATCTTTCGCACGGGCAGCGGCGCCAACTTGAGGTCGGGCTGGCGCTGGTATTGCGGCCAAAAGCGTTTGTGATGGACGAGCCGATGGCGGGGTTGGGTACCTCTGGCAGCAAGGATCTGACGCATTTGCTGGCCGGTTTGCGCGACGAGGCCCCGATATTGCTGGTCGAGCACGACATGGATGCGGTGTTTGCACTGGCCGACCGGATAAGCGTTCTGGTCGAGGGACGGATCATTGCCACCGGCACTGCTGCCGAGATCCGTGCCGATGCCACGGTACGGCGCGCCTATCTCGGGGATGCGGTATGAGCCTTTTGTCGTTGGAGCAGGTCACTGCGTTTTATGGCCCCTCACAGGCTCTGTTCGATGTGTCGCTCGAGGTTGCCGAAGGCGAGGTTCTGGCCCTGATGGGGCGCAACGGCATGGGCAAGACCACGACTATCCGCACGATTTGCCGGATGTTGCGGCATCGCGGCGGACGGATTGCGTTTGACGGGTGCGATATTGCGGCCTTGCCGTCTTACCGCGTGGCACAAATGGGTGTGGGGCTGGTGCCGGAGGGGCGGCGCTGTTTTGCGACCCTGACCGTGGCCGAGAACCTGCTGGCGGCTGCACGCCCCGGAGACTGGGATTTTGCCCGCGTGGCCGAACTTTTTCCGCGATTGGAGGAGCGCCGGAGCCAGAAGGCCGCGTCTTTGTCAGGGGGCGAGCAGCAAATGCTGGCGATCGGGCGCGCGTTGATGACCAACCCGCGCCTGTTGATCCTTGACGAGGCGACAGAGGGGCTTGCGCCTGTTGTCCGGCAAGAGATCTGGGCGGCGCTGGCGCATTTGAAGGCCCGCAGCGGTTTGTCGTTGCTGGTGGTTGATAAATCATTGGCCGAGGTGTCGCGGGTGGCGGATCGTGCGACCATTCTGGCCAAAGGCGAAACAGCGTGGACAGGGCCGATTGCCACGCTGACGCCAGAGGTCACAGACAGATTTCTTGGCGTTTGATGCTTGATAGATTGATTGAAAAAGGCCCAATGGTGACATGAATAACTCAGAACCTTTTCCGCGTCTGCTCTCGATGGGTCTTACGGGGCTGTTGGTCAGCTTTTCTGACACGCTCAGCGAGCCGGCAAATCGCGCGGCTATCGCCTTTCGGGCGCGCCTTGACCGCGAAAGCTGGCCGGGGCTTGAAGAGACTTCGGCCACGCTGGCATCGGTGTTCATGCGGTTTGATCCGCGCCATGTCTCGCCTGCGGCCTTATCAGAGCAGGTCAACGGGCTTTTGGCTGAAACCGACTGGTACAAGGCCGCCTTGCCCGAGGGGCGAAAATTGTGGCGTATTCCCACGGTTTATGGTGGCCCGCAGGCGCCGCAACTCGATGAGGCGGCGGCTCTTGCGGGGGTGGCGCCAGATGTTGCCATCGAACAATTGTCGTCGGCACGGGTGCGGGTGCTGACCCTTGGCTATGCGCCGGGGCAGCCGTATCTGGGCACGCTTCCCGAGAATTGGAACTTGCCGCGCCAGACGGCCCTGACGCCGACGGTCCCGCCCGGAGCTTTGGTTGTGGCTGTGCGCCAGTTCGTGATGTTCGCCAGTCAGGCACCAACCGGATGGCGACATGTGGGGCAAACCGGATTTCGCTGTTTCGTTCCCGAAGCAGACACGCCCTTTACGCTCAGAGCGGGCGACGAGGTGATTTTTCCGGCCGTCAGCCCGGAAGACTTTGCCAACAGGGCCGCGCAGGATCCGGCAGGCTTGGGTGGCGCCAGCTTTGAGGTGCTGCCATGACCGGTGCGCAGTTGATTGTAGAGCAAGCCGGCCCCGGTATGAGCATTCAGGACCGCGGGCGCCCGGGCTATCTGTCGGGTGGGCTGTCGTGTGGCGGGGCGGCAGATTGGCTGGGCCTCGTCGAGGGGGCTGCCTTGTTGGGGCAAAGCGGCACCGAGGCGGCGGTTGAAATGGCGGGTATCGGGGGCACCTTTCGCGTCACCCAACCTATGCGTATTGCGCTGACCGGCGCACCGATGCCTACAACGTTGGACGGGACGGTGCTGGCATGGAATGCCAGTCACCTGATCGTGCCTGGGCAAAGCCTGCGGATAGGTGCGTCGCGACAGGGAGTTTACGGCTACCTGAGTGTGGGCGGCGGTATTGCGACCTCTGTTTTCCTTGGAAGCCGCGCGGCGCATATGACGGCGGGGCTGGGGGCGATGCTAGCATCCGGAGCGGTGTTGCCAGTCGGGCAAGACCCGCATCTGGACCGAACGGGGCTGAAAATCGATCCTGTGCTGCGGTTTTCGGGAGGTTTCGTGAGGTTGCTGCCAACGGCACAGACGGACCTTTTCTCACAAGCGGAGCGTGCACGGTTCACGAACACGGCTTTTGTCCGCGATACGCGTGGCAACAGGCAGGGTGTGCGGCTGAATTTCGAAGGGGACGGTTTTCGCGGTGTGGGACAGCTGAGCATTCTGTCCGAGATCATCATGCCGGGCGATATCCAGATGACCGGCGACGGTACGCCCTATGTCCTGCTCCCTGAATGCCAGACGACAGGGGGATATCCGCGTATCGGTACTGTTGTTCCTGCGGACCTGCCTGTGGTGGCGCAAGCCGCCCCCGGAACGACGCTGCGGTTCGGGTTTATTGATGTGGAACAGGCGCTCAGGGACTACCGTGCCCCCGACGAGGCCCTGCGGGATGCGGCCCGTCGGATCACGTCTTTGGTGCGCGACCCCCGTGATATTCCCGATCTGCTTGGTTATCAGTTGATCGGCGGTGTTATCAACGGGCGCGATCCCGACGCGCCCTGATTTTTCTTGAACGAAAGGCTCGATCCGATGTCTCTGAAAGTAGATTTGAACGCCGATATGGGCGAAAGCTTTGGTCCGTGGAAAATGGGCGCTGATGCGGCGCTTCTTGATGTTGTGACGTCGGCCAACATTGCCTGCGGGTTTCATGCCGGTGATCCGGATGTGATGGCCGAGACGATGCGTATCGCAGTTGAAAAAGGCGTTGGCATTGGTGCGCACCCCGGATTTGCCGACCTTCAGGGGTTCGGGCGGCGGCGCATGAACCTGCCGTCACAGACGCTACAGAACATGATCCGGTACCAATTGGGGGCGGCGCAAGCGATGGCGCGCGCGGCTGGCGGGCATGTGCGCCATTTCAAACTGCACGGCGCGTTGAGCAACATGGCCTCTGAAGACGCGGACCTCGCGCGGGCCTGTTTTCAGGCGGCGCTCGATATCGACCCCGACATTATCATCATGGTGCTTGCTGCCACGCAGATGGAGAGCGTGGTGCGTGATCTTGGCTGTAACTGGGCCGGAGAGATATTTGCCGACAGAGCGTATAACGATGATGCAACCCTTGTGGACCGGAGCCTTGAAGGGGCAATGATCCATGACGCAGACTTCGCAGGACAGCGTATTGCGCAGATGGTCCGCTCGGGGGCGATTATTGCGCAAAGCGGTCTGCATATTCCGACACGGATCGACACGATTTGCCTGCACGGTGACACAGCCGAGGCTTTGGATATCGCAAAATCCTGTCGCGCGGCGCTGAAGGCTGCGGATATCAAGGTTTCCCGATTCTAGTCAGGCGCCAAGTCGACAACTTAAAAAGAGGCGTATATCCTATTTATACGGTCGGGAACGGATGTGATGCCTTTATTTTAGGCACCTGCCTTGACCCTTTTCCAAGTTGGCTGTCGGATGGACATTGCTTGGACTGTTCCATTTGTTTCCCGAAGGTTACTATCCAGTTCATTGATGAAGTCCTCTTGAACGGAGGTTGACTGCTCGCGTTTTCTCTGAACTTTATAACCCGATAGCGTTATTTCAAAAAATGCATCGCGCCTTAACGCGGTTGTAAAATGTTCAAGATTCAGGGTAACCGCAATGTCCAAATCAGCTCCGTCAGCGGCCTCTAAACGTAGTGCGCGCGGCAAAGATGTTTATTTGTGGTGTTTCGGTCGTCTTTTTATGGAAATGGCGCCTAAAAGTATTGCGGCTGTGGTGCGCGGTATTTTCGTGTGGGTGCTATTGGTTGTTTCATTGGTGATTGGCGCAGGGGCTGCAACAGCACAGGATATCGACCGGAACGTCGAGCTGTCAGAGGATGCAGACCCGATCCCGGCGGGTGGTACGATCAATTATGACGTAGCTGTTTTCAACAGCGGTATTGATTCGGCGCCTGCCACGACGCTGGAAATCCAATTACCTGCTTTTGCGCAATACACCGGATCGACGGGGGCTATCACCGGATGTATTCCGTTGCTGGCAACCGGGCCTACGGTTGTGACGTGTAATGTTCCGGCGCTTGCGTCGGGCGCAAGCGTTGCAATGGTTTTTTCTGTTGTGGCAAGCCAGCAAGGCTCGATCATGGTCACTGCCAATTTGCCTGCCACTGATCTGGATAACAGCAACAACTCGGCGGACGAGACAACAACCATTACCCAAGGCGCGGATCTGGAGCTGTTTGTGTCGGGCCCTGCCGGGGCATCCTCGGGCGAGGTAGTCTCGTTTGTCTATACCGCAACGAACAATGGCCCGAATGATGTGGCGTCTGCGACGCTCCAGTTTCCGGTGCCGACAGGGCTTGGCAATATTGTTGCGCCTGCGGGATGCGTGGAAACGGCCGGACGCTTCGATTGTGCAATCACGGGACCTTTGGCGCTTCGGTGACACGGACCTTTACGGCGCAAATATCGGCGGCCGGCGGATCGGACGTGACAACCCTTGCAAGTCTTACAAACGTCAGCCCCGAAGACCCTGTTGTCGCAAACAACAACAAGTCTATTACCACCCATGTGTCGGCGGGAAGTGACCTGACGCTGAGCAAACTGCGCAGCCCCGGGGGAAATATTTTTATTGGCGATACCGTAATATTTACGTTGTCGCCCAGTTTTACCGGCAGCACGCCAAATGATATCACCGTGAGCGACTCGATCCCGGCCAATTACACGATTGTCTCCGCCGGGCCCGCGGCTGGCAGCGCGTTTAGTTGTAACGTCACGGGGCAGGATGTGACTTGTACCCTGACCGCTGGCGGGGCCGCAGGGGTGAATGTTCCGTTGGGGGATATCGAAATCGTAACGACAGTGGCCTCGGTCGGTACGCCTACGAATTCTGCGGCGATCACGGCTCTTGGACCGTTGGACCCTGATCCGGCAAACAATGTTGCAAATGATGGTGGTGCCACGATTCTGGAACCGTCGATCGACCTGAGTGCTATCAAGGACGGATCGCCGCTGCTCAGTGACGGGGGGACAGCCGTTTACCGGATTGGTGTCATGAATGTCGGTACCATCGGATTTTTCGGAACCGCCCGTATGGTCGATAGCATTCCCGCAGGCCTGACGGTGACTTCAATAAACATGCAGGGATGGACTTGTCCTGTCACCCTGCCGCTTGTCGGGCCGGCCCCGATCACATGCGAGCTGGTTTACACATCCGCATCGCCGCTTGTCCCGGGTGCAAGGACCAATCTGGTTGCCTTGCGCGGGGATGTTTCTGGTGTTGGTGCGCTGTCGAATTCACTGACGGTGAGTACGCCCGATGGCAATACCGCAGATACAAATGCAGCAAATGACACAATTACTTTCGGATCCGTTGTGGGTTCTGCTGCGAGCTCTGCCGAGCTAGGGGTTATCAAACGCGCTAATTTGCCCACATTGCCGGTGGGGGACGAGCAGACATTCGAAATCGAGGTCACGAACTCGGGGCCGCAGCCGTCGCTTGACGTGACGTTGACGGATAATATCAGGGATTTGCTCAATGATGCCGTGGGCGCGACGAATGCAGGTTTTATCAGTGCCGTTTTCGATCCGCTGTCAGCCGGCAGTTGCAGCACGGGTCCCAGTGGTGCCACCAGCCGTCGTTTGACCTGTATATTGCCAAGTGTGGCTGTGTGTACGACCGGTGTCGATTGCCCGGTTCTTACGGTCAAGGTGGTCCCGGGCGGAAATGCAGGCAGCCGTAGCAACTCTGTCAATGTGACAAGCGCGACCACGCCTGACCCGACCCAGGCTTCAAACAATCAATTTTCGGTGCCTTACGCTGTTACCGCGCGCGCCGACGTGACGCTGAGCAAGGTCGGCTCTCCCGATCCGGCGACAGCGGGTCAGGAGATTACCTATGTGCTGACGGCAACCAATCTTGCCAACGCCCTGAGTGCGGCGGAAAATGTCACGGTGACGGACACTTTGCCGGATAACCTGACTTTTGTGTCGGCGACGCCGTCTTCGGGCACATGTGGCACGATCCCTGCTGTGGGCGGTGTGACCGGCTCGACGACCACAAACGACGTGATCTGTAATCTGGGCACGGTCAACAACGGCGCACAGCGCACCGTGACGATTCTGGCGCGTGCCAACACGCTGACCTCGCAGGGCGTGGCCTCGATCACCAATGTTGCCTCGGTTTCCACAACAACCGACGAAACGGACACGACAAACAACACGGCGACCCTGACCACCGCAATCCAGCCTCCCTCGCTGGATCTGTTGGTCAACAAGACCGACAGCGTTGATCCGATCGAGGTCGGTGAAGACACCGTTTATACGATTTCGGTGACAAACGTCGGCCCGTCTGCTGCGGAGGATGTGGTTTTGACCGATACGATGCCGCCCCTGCGTCTGAGCTTTCAGTCTTTTACTGTCGATGCGGGGGGGCTTGTAGCACGGTGCCGGCTGTCGGTTCTACGGGTGGGACGCTGATTTGTGAGTTCGACACGATCCTTTCGGGGGCAACAAAAGTTGTCACGGTGACGGCGCGCGGCGAGATCAAAGGCACCGGCGAGAACGTGGCCACGGTGTCTTCGGCGGAAACGGTCCTCGGGTTTGACAGCAATGTCGGCAATGAAACAGAGCGTGAGAATACGAATGTCGTCAGCCGTGCCGATGTAGAGGTTGTCAGCAAGACCCCAAGCGCCACGCCGGTCGACTTGCGAGAGGCTTTTGATTTCACGATTGTTGTGCGCAATAACACAGGCGCGCTGTTGGCCGAGGCCGACGGGGTTGTGTTGGCCGATACCTTGCCTGCGGGGATGATCC
>JBLIFE010000017.1:0-14216 GCA_047633515.1 Paracoccaceae bacterium
GGCTTCGAGATGGAGGGTGTGGGCCATAACCTGCCCTTCCTAAGTGCGGTGATGGACCACCCCAAATTCGTCGCGGGCGAAATGACCACGGCGTTTATCGAAGAAGAATATCCCGATGGTTTCGAAGGGGTGACGCTTGATGCGCTGTCGCAGGCCCGCATTGCGGCGGCCTGTTCGGCGATGTACCGGTTAGCCGAAATCCGGCGCACCCGCATCAGTGGCCGGATGGACAATCATGAACGGGTTGTCGGCAGTGACTGGGTCGTATCGGTCGATGGCACGCGCATGGCGTGCGTTATCAATGCGGACCGCGAGGGGGCCACCGTGACGGTCGACGGTGTCGCCCACCGCGTGACCAGTGACTGGACCCCCGGCGACAGCCTTGCGCGGTTGATGATCAATGACACGCCGATCCTGATCAAGGTCGACAAGATCCCGAGCGGCTTTCGTGTGCGGTTCCGCGGTGCGGACGTAAAGGTGCACGTCTGGTTGCCGCGCCATGCCGAACTGGCGGGTTTGATGCTTGAAAAGCTGCCCCCCGACACGTCCAAGCTGCTGTTGTGTCCGATGCCTGGCCTGATTATCGAGGTTATGGTCGCGGCCGGAGAGGCGGTGCAAGAAGGACAGGCCCTGTGCAAGGTCGAGGCCATGAAGATGGAGAACATCCTGCGCGCAGAGAAAAAGGGTATCGTTTCCGCGGTCAAAGCCTCGGCAGGGGACAGTCTGGCGGTGGACGATGTGATTATGGAGTTCGAATGAGATGACCCGCGTGCCGCGCCAGCTCAGCCCGCGTTTTTGCTGCGCAACGCTGACGGCGCGGTCTGTCCAGATGCGTGGGGTACGGATGCGTGGGGTCGGGATGTGTGAAAGCCGCATCTGCCAACCGGATGTTGCGGCGAAAATGGCCCCGCCGTATTCGGCAGGGCCGCGTCAGTTGGCTTGTTTCGCGCGCCGCAATTCCTCTAGCCGCAGGGGCATCTTGTCTACAACGCGAGTCAGTTCGCGCACATTCCACGGCACGGACTTGCGCAACTCGATCGTGCCCGCCTTGCTGATCAGCAAAATGGTAAAGCCGCGCGGGCGAATTTTCATGCGCCACTCCGAAGCGGCGGCAGGGTCGGTATCGACGATCACCACCATATCGCGTTCAATCAACACCTCCGGGCGCCCCAGCAAAATCGCTATTTGCTCTTCGAAGCGCGGGTTGATGGGGCTGTCGGCAAAAACGACGACGAGCCGCTTTTTCCAGATAAAATCTGACGGCGAGACTGTGGTCGCCTCGATGGGGAGGAAGGCTGGCGCCTCGACGCCAGCTAACGGAGCGGTGGTTTGGGCCACGGCAGCGTGGGCAAATGCGAGTGTGAGCAGTGTGATTAATATCTTCATACCTGTAGATATAGGCGTCGCCGTGGCGGAAGCGAAGCCACTGTGTCGTCAAAATGAACAACTCTGCGCTATTAACGTCTTATTGAAGGGTTGGTGGGCATGATTGGCGTGCTGGCATGGGGGTGTCAGGCTGTCTCTTTGGCCGTTTTGGGTGGAGCGTCTCGTATCATGGACGTCGTTTTGCACTTTGGTGCGCATCGCACTGCGACGCGCAGCTTGCACCAGTTTATGTCTCAAAATCAGGATACCTTTCCTGACGTTGTGCTGTGGAGCACGCCGGATTTGCACCGCGGACGCTTTAACGATCTGGTGCGCAGCCCCGAAAAAATCACCCTTGAAGTAGAGGCGCGCGCGTGGCGCCGGATTGGTGCGCTGCGGATCGCGCAACAGCTGTTTGAACAGCAAGGGATGCGGCGTTTGATCGTCAGCAGTCCTGACATGCTTGGCCCCCAACGCGCGCTCTTGCGTTCAGAACGGCTTTACGGGGATATTAGCGAGCGTGCGCGCCGGTTTGTGGCTCCGTTCGGGGCGCGCTGTGCCACGGTTGTGGTCGCCATCCGGTCGTATGACAGCTTCTGGCGGTCGGTGCTGGCGCAGTCGGTCTGGTCGGGGGGGGCTTTTCCAAAAGAGGCACAGCTTGACCGTCTGGTGACACAGCCCTACCGGTGGCGCCGGATGATCGAACAGGTCGCACCGCTTTTTCCCCGTGCACAACTGGTCGTCTGGCCCTACGAAGCGCTTGGCAGCTTGCCTGAACATCAGGCGGGGATACTCTGTGGGCGCCCTGTCACGCGGTTTCGTGGCGGTCGGGAATCGGTGGGCGCATCCCCTGACCGGGCAGCCCTGCGCGAGGTGGCGGTCCATTCAGGCAATAGCGGGATCGCCTGCTCGGACATGCTCGAAGGCGACGGGCGCTGGCAGCCGTTTTCTGCAGATCACATTAAGACACTGCAGGCTCAATATTCCGAGGATCTGGCTTGGTTGCGCGCGGGCGCCTCGGGGCTGGCGACATTCGTCGAAGGTCGGGCATCTGAACCGGCTGCGATGCTTTTGACAACAGGATGATAACATGACCGAGACACCGAAAACCGATGCAACACAGGCCGATTGGGCGTCACTTGCAGAAAAAGAATTGCGTGGCAAACCGTTGTCGGATCTCGAGTGGCAGACGCTCGAGGGGATTCGCATAAAGCCGCTTTATACCAAAGCCGACACTGACGGGCTGGAGCATCTGGACGGGATGCCGGGGTTTGCGCCCTTTACGCGCGGGGTCAAGGCGACGATGTATGCGGGGCGGCCATGGACAATCCGTCAATACGCCGGGTTTTCTACCGCCGAAGAGAGCAACGCCTTTTATCGACGCGCACTTGGTGCAGGTCAACAGGGGGTTAGTGTGGCCTTTGATCTGGCAACCCATCGCGGTTATGACAGCGATCATCCTCGTGTGGAAGGCGATGTCGGCAAGGCCGGTGTCGCCATCGACAGTGTCGAGGACATGAAGATCCTGTTTGACGGTATTCCGCTTGATAAGGTCAGCGTGTCGATGACCATGAACGGGGCCGTCATTCCCGTTCTGGCCAATTTCATCGTGACCGGCGAGGAGCAGGGCCATTCCCGGGCTGTCCTGTCCGGCACGATCCAGAACGACATTCTCAAGGAATTCATGGTGCGCAACACCTATGTTTATCCCCCCGAGCCGTCGATGCGGATCATCGCGGACATTATTGAATACACCGCCGCCGAAATGCCGAAGTTCAACTCGATCAGCATCAGCGGATATCACATGCAGGAGGCTGGGGCGAACCTTGTTCAGGAGCTGGCCTATACTTTGGCGGACGGGCGCGAGTATGTGCGTGCGGCGATTGCGCGGGGCATGGATGTGGATGCCTTTGCTGGTCGGTTGAGCTTTTTCTTTGCTATAGGCATGAATTTCTTCATGGAGGCGGCCAAGCTGCGTGCCGCGCGGCTGTTGTGGCACAAGATCATGGAAGAATTCGCGCCCAAGAACCCTAAGTCCATGATGCTGCGCACCCATTGCCAGACCAGCGGCGTCAGCCTTCAGGAGCAGGACCCGTACAACAATGTGGTGCGCACCGCCTTCGAGGCAATGTCGGCGGTGCTGGGTGGGACCCAGTCGCTGCATACCAATTCATTCGACGAGGCGATGGGCCTGCCGACGACGTTCTCCAGCCGGATCGCGCGCAACACACAGCTGATCCTTCAGGAAGAAACGGGTGTCACCAATGTCATCGACCCGCTTGCAGGCTCTTATTATGTTGAAAAGCTGACTGCGGATCTTGCTGACGAGGCATGGAAACTGATCATGGAAGTCGAAGAGATGGGCGGCATGACCAAGGCCGTGGCCAGCGGGTTGCCCAAGCTGCGCATCGAAGAAAGTGCTGCACGGCGACAAGCGATGATTGATCGCGGCCAAGAGGTCATCGTGGGCGTGAACAAGTACCGTCTGGATAAGGAAGACCCGATCGATATCCTTGATATCGACAACGACGCTGTTCGAGAGGGACAGGTCGCGCGTCTGGGGCGCATCCGCGCCACGCGTGATGCGGATGCGTGCGAGGGCGCGCTTGCCGCGCTTGAGGAGGCCGCCACGACCGGCAAGGGAAATCTGCTGGAACTTGCCGTTGTGGCCGCACGGGCCCGCGCCAGCGTCGGCGAGATCAGTCTTGCCATGGAGAAAGCCTTCGGGCGTCACCGCGCCGAGGTCAAAACCCTCGCGGGTGTTTACGGTGCCGCCTACGAGGGCGACGACGGCTTTGCCGCAATCCAGAAATCTGTCGAGGATTTCGCCGAGACCGAAGGCCGTCGCCCGCGTATGCTGGTGGTAAAGATGGGACAGGACGGGCATGACAGAGGGGCAAAAGTCATTGCCACCGCCTTTGCAGACATCGGTTTCGATGTTGACGTCGGCCCGCTTTTTCAGACCCCCGAAGAGGCTGCACAGGATGCGATCGACAATGATGTCCACGTCATCGGGATATCGTCACAGGCTGCGGGTCACAAAACCCTTGCCCCCAAGTTGGTCGCAGCCCTCAAGGCGCAAGGCGCCGGGGAGATTCTGGTGATTTGTGGTGGTGTCATTCCGCAGCAGGACTACAAGTTTTTGTACGACGCAGGCGTAAAAGCGATTTTTGGTCCCGGCACCAATATTCCTGCAGCTGCAGAGGATATTCTAAAGCTGATCCGTACCTCCCGTGCCGCACAATGAATTCTCTGATCCCGCACGATCGACCGCAAGATCCGGCTTGCCGTAGCCCCTTTCAAGGAGCACGCGCATGAAGCTTGATCATATCGCGATCGTCGCATCCACGCTTGAGGCCGGTGTCTCCTGGGTGGAGCAAACCTTGGGTGTGCCGTTACAATCCGGTGGCCAGCACGCCCTTTTCGGCACCCATAATATGCTTTTGTCGTTAGGCCCCGATGTCTATCTTGAGGTGATTGCCGTCGATCCTGCCGCCCCGCCCCCCGGGCGTGCACGCTGGTTTGACCTTGATCGTTTCACCGGGACGCCGCGCATTGGCAACTGGATTGTGAATACAGTCGATATTTTGAGTGATGCTGCGCGTCTGGGGGCGCAGATCGGCCGACTGGTGCCGCTGGCGCGTGCAGACCTGAGGTGGACGATGGCCGTTCCGGACAGCGGTGTCCTGCCGTTTGACAATATCCATCCGGCGATCATCGAATGGGGCGGGCGCCATCCGGCGCCGACGCTGATTGATCGGGGCGTAAGGCTGCGGGCGCTGCATGTTTCGCATCCGCAGGCGCAGGGGTTGCAGGCATTGATCGATCTCGGGGATGACAGCGTTGTCTATGAAACCGGTGCGCCGGGCTTGCGGGCGGTGTTCGATACGCCTTCGGGTCAATGCAATCTTGGCTAGGTCACAGGCGCGTTTCGGTGCTTTGGGCGCGGGTGTCTTGCTAGAATAAGGTGTTATGCCCTTTGTCCGGTCATTTTGGTGCACGATGTGACGATCTGGACCCGAATAGCTGGTGCAATTGCTGCCCTCACCTCGGGGGAGGGGCTTTCGGCTGTTATTGACACGCTGCGCACGCCGCAGCAACGCAGTGCCGGTTTTGCGATTGCAGTAATTGCGTTGGGCGCAAAGATTACAAAAGGCCGATGGAACAGTCACCCGAGAGGAGGCCGTTGCGTTTCGGGAGGTATTCACGATTCCGAAGACTGAAGACCGAAGAGCCGAATGACGCGCATGTCTTCAACCTTGCGCGTCAGGACGTTGCAGGCTTCGAGGAATATGCCCACCGGTTCAGCGGTCTGTTCGATGAGGGGTGCGCCGTTCTGCTGGATATCCTTGAAGGACTATTTCACATCGGAATTGCCGATGGAGAGTATCGCTCGAACGAAAGTGCATTTCTGAAACGTGTCTCAGATATTTTCGGGATTTCGGACCAGAAACTCCGCTCTGTGCGCGCACGCTTTGTTCCTGACGCACTGCCGGATCCGTATGATGTTCTAGGTGTCACCCCCGACATGAGCAAGTCCGAGATACGTTCACCATGGCGTCCGCTTGTGCGTGAGGGCCACCCCGATGTGATGAGTGCGCGCTGGGTGCTTCAAGAGGCCATTAAAATGGCTGAAAAGAAGTTGATTGCGATCAATCGGGCTTGGGGTGTGCTTAACCGGTAGGGTCGGATGTGCGCCTGCCTGATTTTGTCCGGCAGCGGGTTCAAGATTGTTGTGGTGTCTGTACCCAGAACAGCGCGCGTTGTGATGACACGCGACCAAGGTTATGCTTCGTCATAACGTCGGCGTCCCATCGTCAAAAGTGCGCCTTTGGCGGTATCCGTGCGGGCTGAGTTATGTTGTTATGGTTGCCAAACGCACTGCATAAGGTCTTAGAAGCGGGTCGTCATTTGGCCGCTCACGAGAGCAATCTTGCGAGGTTGCCAAGCACCGGCATCGCCCTTTCTCGCAGCAATGCATTCCGTTCATGAGCGCAAATATCCGATTAGCACCGCTTGCCTGACGACTGCGTGATTACCTGTCATATGTACGGTGGGGCCGCTGTCGGGACCAAGACAACCTCCCGCTCCTTTTTGTTCGTCGCGATTGCGAGGGCAGGGTGCGCGTGGTGGCGGTGTGACTGGACAACCGATTTGCGGATGGCATGGTGAGCGGAGGAAGAAGGGCACATGGCCACCTGACAAAAGTACGGTCTTTCTACCTTTTGAGAATTCCGCTTGCTGGAGCGCACGCGGTTCGAAAACATAATCTTCGAAACCACTCTGACACGAGTGATCTGGCTTGATTGCATGGCCTTTAGGCGAAGTGTCCGGAACTTTTCTCGCTGGCGGAACGTCCCGGGATCCGGTCAAATAATCCCATCCTTCTAAAGGCGATGATTGTCACTTTGCGTACTTATGATCGACCGGTTCAACTCCGGCCGCATTTGGGAGCGACGATTGAGTTGCAAGTGATCACAATACCTGCCGAACAGGCCTGCTTCAACAGGCCCGCGCTCCACCCTGTGTGTGCTCGGGCGTGCGGGCAGTCCAGAGTGAGCAAATATCTTGTGGCAGGTGATGGTCATGCGTGTTCGCACTATGCGGTGCACCGCAAAATGCCCACAAACGCCTTCCTGCTTTTGCGTCATATCTTTGCCAAGCTGCTTGAGCTGTTCATCGCAATCACCACAGGTGCCGCCCGATGACAGGATTTTTCCGTTTGGTTCTGAGCATCTGGCAGCGACGCACGGTTGCGAGTGTGCCAGGCGGGGGCATTCGGCTTGCGGCTCTCGCTTTTGTGCAAGTCACGATGCGGCACTCCGCGCTTCATTTGCCGATCAAACGCGCGTTGATCCATAGTTTCGGATTTGACGTCAAAACAGGCCCCGCCATGTCCGTTAAGTTCGTTCTCGTCTTTTGGATATGATAGGCGTGCGGCCTGATCTTTGTTGTCACCAACGCGTTGACTGTGCGCAGGTTCGGAAGATTTTGGAGCAGGACTCCAAAGCCGGACAGCCTGGCGAACGGACTGCGACATGTTTGGTAAACCCACATTTCAACGGCTTTCCGACTGGTCACAGCCGCGATATCCATCGCGTATTGAATGTCGCGCATAACGGGTTAGATAGCGATGCCGCCCTCTTTTCTCCGAGCTTTACACCCGCCGAACTATGCCTTGGTAAGACCCGTTTTTGCACAGTGACTGCGCGGCCAGTCCTGAGTGGGTATTCCCACGCCGCAGAATGTGCCGCGTGGGCGGGGGCGTTTAGGTTTCTATGCGTAGGGCCACGGGCTTTCCCAAGACAACACCGGTGTTTGGAAAATCGGCAATAGCCTTATCAAGAGCGCCGCGGGACGTTTTGTGGGTTACGATCAGGACAGGTGCCCCTTTTCCATCGTGGTTGTATTGCCGCATCCGGTCGATCGAGATGTTTGCCTGCCCCATTGTCGCGGCCACCTTTGCCAAAGCACCGGGCGTATCCTCCAGTAGCAGGCGCAGATAGTAGGCGGCTGGCGTGGCAGCTTGGGTAGGTCTCGATTCTGACAGGCTGGCCACGGGTTGGCCAAACGTTGGCACCCTGATGCCCCGTGCAAGGTCCATAACATCGGCCATGACCGCACTGGCTGTCGGGCCTTCGCCCGCACCCGGACCGCGCAAAACGATCTGGCCGACAAAGTTACCCTCGAGCACAACCATGTTTGTGGCGCCTTCAAGTTGGCCCAATGGAGCGTGAGCTGACACAAGACAAGGCGACATTCTTTGTTCCAGGCCGCGCTCTGTCATCTGTGCGATACCAAGAAGCTTGATCCGGTATCCCATGTCGTCTGCGTGACGGATATCCTCGATCGAAATCCGCTCGATCCCTTCCAATTCCATTGCGCCAAAGTTAACCTGCGTCCCGAAGGCCACCGCAGCCAGAAGTGCCAACTTGTGCCCCGCATCAATACCACCCACATCAAGTGTCGGGTCCGCTTCGAGATATCCAAGCTGCTTGGCCTCCTCAAAGACCTCCTCATAAGGCAGGCCCGCGCTTTCCATCCGCGTCAGGATGTAATTGCAGGTGCCGTTCATCACGCCCATCACGCGGGTCATCCGGTTGCCCGACAGCCCTTCGGTCAGGGCTTTCATCACGGGAATTCCGCCAGCAACAGCTGCCTCGAACCGGATCGTGGCGCCGTTTGCTTCGGCAAGTGTTGCCAATTCCCGACCATGCACCGCCAGCAAGGCCTTGTTGGCGGTGACAACGTCCTTACCGGACGCAAGCGCCACTTCGATGGCGGCCTTTGCCGGACCATCGCTGCCCCCGATGAGTTCGACAAACACGTCAATGTCTTTGCGCGCCGCAAGTGCTACGGGGTCATCCTCCCAGGCGTAGCCTTTGAGGGACACGCCCCTGTCTTTACTGCGGCTTTGCGCTGAAACAGCCGATAAAGTCACAGGGCGACCAGCGCGGAGCGTCAAAAGATCCGTCTCGGATTGTAATATTTTTACCACTCCGGCACCAACGGTCCCGAGACCGGCAATTCCGAGGCGAAGGGGGGATGTCATGTCAAAGCTCTCCGGGCACTTGCAACTCTCCCCGCTCTAGCTGCAATCGTGACAGGTTGCAACGCGTGGGCGCGCGTCCCGGGGGCTCGATGGCGCAAAATGCCCTGCGGATTAAGGGGGTGTGTCTGTGGTCACAAATGAGGGGTCAGGGGGTGGTGAATGCAGCTGCCTTGCGCCGCAGCGCGTCGGCACGCCCTTGCACAAACAAGGCCGCGTCCGCGCTTGATGTGTCCTCGGGCGCGGCTGCCAAAAGTTGATCAATATTGGCAATGGCAGGATAGGGGGCAGATCTTGCAGCTTCGCTCGTACTGGCCTCAACCTCGGGAAAGCCGGTGCATCCCGACACGGTAACCGCGAGCAGTAAAGCTATCAGTCGCATCACAGCGTCTCCCTTTGATCAGGCGCAATCCTAGCGGTTCAGGCGTGTGTTGCACAAGTGGGGCTGTGATTTGCGTAAGTGTTCCGGCCTGAACACCGCGTCGGGCGTCATTTTCGAGACGACGAAGCGGCGCAGGCCCGAACTGCTTTTGCAGTTCCGCCTGCGCCGCCGGGCCCAACACCTGATGGGTGTGGCCCGTGGGGCCGCGCGCGCCTCCTGTGGCGGGAGCGCTACGTCTCACAACGCTCACGCAGGCCCTAGTGGACAGGTTTGATAAACGTGCCGTTGCGCAATTCTTTCATCGCTGTCATCAACTCGGCTTGGGTGTTCATCACAATCGGGCCGTGCCACGCGACCGGCTCTTCGATCGGAGCCCCCGAAATAAGCAAGAAACGCACGCCTTGCGGACCGGCCTGAACCGTGACCTCGTCGCCGGTTCCAAACCGGATCAGTGTGCGGTCCCCCGAAAGATCCCGGATATTGACCTCTTGACCGGCGACTTCCTTTTCAAGCAGCACGCCCGACGGGGCCGATGCGTCTGCAAATGCTGCCGCGCCCTCAAAAACGTAGGCAAAGGCCCGGCGGTATGTATCGATCCTGAATGTCTTTTTCACGCCAGCAGGCACCGTGATATCCAGATACTGCGGATCGGCGGCAATGCCGTCTACCGGGCCGGTTTTACCCCAGAAGCTACCGACGATCACCTTTACGCGCGTGCCGTCGTCATCAATGATCTCGGGAATTTCCTTGCCTTGAACGTCTTGATACCGCGGTGCCACCATCTTTTGGGCAGCAGGCAGGTTGCCCCAAAGCTGAAAGCCGTGCATCTGGCCCTTGGTGTTTCCGTGCGGCATTTCCTGATGCAAAATGCCCGACCCTGCGGTCATCCACTGGACGTCACCCGCGCCCAGTGTACCCTCGTTGCCAAGGCTGTCGCCATGATCGACTGTCCCGTTCAGGACATAAGTTATGGTTTCGATCCCGCGATGCGGGTGCCACGGAAACCCTGCCTTGTAATCCTCGGGGCGTTCGTTTCGGAAATCGTCGAACAGCAGAAAGGGGTCCAGCTCGCTTGGATCCTGAAAGCCGAATGCACGGTGCAATTTTACACCTGCCCCCTCCATTGTCGGAATGGCGCGGCGGGTTTCCAAGGTGGGTCTGATAGACATTTGTGCTCTCCGGTCGTTTGGTTGCTTGATCCTAAATTAAGCGTCCACCGGGCGTTAAACAATGCCACACAAGCATCGTTTGCCACACGCTAACTGTGCAAAAACGAACAGACGCTTCAAGGTGATCTGCCTCCAGTGCGTGTAAAGGCGCATGGTTTAGCCCAGAAGGATGCCGACAACGACCATCATCAAACCGATCGCCGACATCAAAAACGCCCCGAGGTTATAGCTCACGACCTTTTGCAGTTTGTCCCGCAACGCCTGATCGTCAAGACCGGCCTTGCGGGCACGCGCCACGATCACAATACACCAGATAATGCCACAAAGTCCTGCGGCTGACAAAAGCGCGCCAATGTAAATCAAGGGTTCCAACGGGCCGGCCTCTTTGTTGCGACGTGCGTTTCTAGCACGCCAGCTATCGGCTTTTACTTGATGAGGCAAGCTTCTCCCCTTGCGGCAAGCCCGAACGGATTGTAGCACAAAGACTGAACAGATTTTCCAGCATGAGGCGCAACAGATGAGCGATGATATTACAGACAGCAGTTACAGGGTAACAGCAGACGAGCTGCGCCAGTTCATCGAGCGGCTGGAGCGTTTGGCATCGGAAAAGAAAGATATTGCCGAACAGGAAAAAGAGGTGATGGCCGAAGCAAAGGGCAGAGGCTACGACACCAAGGTCATTCGAAAGGTCATTGCGCTTCGCAAGCGTGAACCCGATGACGTTGCCGAAGAAGAAGCGGTGCTTGAATTGTACAAAGAAGCTCTCGGCATGCAGTAGTTCGCGCCCCAAGCGTCAAAGACGTTGACGCTTGGGGCGTTTGATTGATCATCCGTTGGCGCATGCGGGAACCCGTCCCTCAGACCGGCCCGCTGCGCTGTAGGGAGGCTGCCACTAATCTGGGCGGCCTATAATCCAGACGGCCTTTAATCGAGGCGGACAGACGGTCCTGAAAAGGTGTCCTGACTGGAGAAACCGAATTGTTGAAGGGCGAAGTTGGACCCCACGGCGATTAGTATCATTGCGGCGAATGCCGTAAGCATTGCTTTCATATTATTGCTCCTTTGTGGCAGCGGTGGCCTGTCGTAATTAAGTGATCAGATCCTTGCGATCGTCTTCTTTTACGATACGTTGCATTGGCATCCTTGTGCCCAGTATGTAGTGGTCCGGGCCTTCGTCGAACAGGGCATTTATCGTGTCTGCGCCCCATATAATTTCTGATCCCTCCAAAATGCTGGAATAGCTGTAATCCGCGACTGTTCCTGCGCGTCTTCCGAACAGGTTATAGAGTGTCGGGCCGGCCCTTCGGGCAGATCCAGGGTTTGTCGTGTGACAGATCGAGCATTTGCGTTTGAACTGTCGTTCGCCGTTTGGCACAGTTGTCGGGTCGACCAGAAAAGACCGCTCTGCTGTGAACATGGGACCATAGGCGGCCATCGTCGCAACGGGCCGTGAAATACATAACGTTGTCCGGCCCTCCTGCATGGATGTTCGTGCCGTCGGGCGAAAATGCCAAAGCCCAGATTGGGCCTCGTGCGGCGGCCCGAAAGTCACGTTTGATCCGCCACGCAGCCGTGTCGATCAGCATGATGAAGCCTTCACCGTCGCCCACAGCCAGCTGTTGTCGCAACGGGTCATAGGCCATTGCGAGGATCGGCCTGTACTCAAGCGAGAAGTCCCGCAAGGGTGTGCCGTTGGTGATGTCCACAATCCGTGTACTGCCGTCGAGCGCGCCATAGGCCAGCCACCCTGCGGCCGTGTCCAGCACGATCTCATTCACGCCAAAACCATGCGACAAAAGTAATTGATATTCGGTGGCTGTCGCCACATCCCCGACCCGTATCGTTCCGTCTGCTGAGTCGGAATACAGCCGCGTGCCATCTGAATTGAACGAAACAGTGTTAACGCCGGCCTTGTGACCTGATAAAAACTGTGGCGGGCTTCCGCCGTCAGCCCATAACCCGATGCTTCCATCCCAGTTGGCCGATGCCACCACCCCACCCGAAGGCGAGACCGCAAGCGCCGTGATCTTGGCTTGATGCGTGCCGCGCAATGCGCCTTTCCGGGTGCTTAGGTCCCAGTCGATGAGGGCAAAGTCATCGTCCGCCGACACCAGTCGCGCCTCGTCCACAAAAGCTACGGCATTCACTGCTGCGCGGTGTCCTTCAAGCCATTCCGGCTTCTGGGTCTGCCAGAGTCCGACCGAATTGTCGACGCTGGCTGTTGCCACCTGTCCAGAGCTTGTCGACACGGCGATGCCCATAACCGGCCCGCCGTGTCCTTTGAGGGTAAAGAACTCGTCTGCCTGCGCCATCGGGGCACAGGCAGCAAAGGCGATCAAAAGACACCTTCCGAGCATCGCGGTTATTCCGCAGGCGTGGCGCCTGTTGGCGCTGCTGCCTTTTTGGCCTCGACCTCCTCGACCCACAGGTTGTGGTGTTCGCGGGCCCATTGCTCTTCGACATGGCCCGTTCCCATCGCGTCATAGGCGCCTTCCATGCCGACCGAGCCGATGTAGATATGCGCAAGGATCACAGCCATCAGGCCAAAGCTGACGATGGCGTGCCACATTTGCGACATCTGCATCTCTTCGTGCGGTGCAAGTTGCTCCGGAAAGGCGGCCAGCCCCAGCAGGTCAGGAATGCCCAACTCGTTCAGTTTTGCAAAGGTCGGTGCAAACATGTGCAATTCGAACGGAAACAGGAGTGACACGCCGGATACCGAAATGGACGTGCCCAAAACGATGACAGACCAGAAGATAAGCTTTTGCCCTGCATTGAACTTCTTTGCCGGAGGATGCCCTCCGCCCAGAATTCCACCGCCTTTGGCAAGCCACATAATGTCGGTTCTGTCGGGCAGATTGTGGATCACCCACATGAAGAAGATCATCACCAGTGCGATCATGAACGCCCATGAGACATTGTTGTGAACCCACTTCGACCCGATCGCAAGGAACGAGAAGGCCTCGTGCCCGAAGGCGGGGATAAGCACCATGCGCCCGAACAGCGATACAAGCCCTGTAATGGCCAGCAGGATGAAAGACCCGGCCAGCAGCCAGTGGCCGAAACGCTCGAATGCCTTGAAGCGTTCGATCTTGCGGCCGGTTATCTCGCCGTCGATACGAATGCGTCCGCGGATCAGGTAAAAGACCGTCAGCAGTGCAATTGTCCCTGCAAGCACATATCCGCCGTACGTCGCCAGAGGACCGGCGCGGAACTCCAGCCATCTCATGCCGCCATCTTGAATAAGGACTGTGGCTTCGATTCCGCCCGCAGAAATTGTCGTGTCGGCCGAGCCATAGCGCATCGCCCGCCAAAGATCAGGATCCGAAGAGCCGCCCAGTGTCCCGAGTTGGTTCACAATACCTGCCGCATCGTCGGGGTTACCGGTAGCGTTGCGCCGGAAGGCGTCATCAATCCGCACTCCGTTTTGACGCGCCATGATGTCATCAAGCGTTTGAGCGCCGCCTGTGACGCTGCGATCGACCGGTGCGGTGTTTTGTGCGCTTGCCATACCCGCGCACAGCACGAGCGTTAGAACTTTAAGAAATAATCCGAACTTTGCCACTGGGTTCTCCCTGCTGTCGATACCATCCGCCAATTGTAGACACCATTAAAGCATGCACGGGAGCAAGAAAAGGCCAAGAGTGACCTGTCAGGATAATGCAGATGCCCATCGTCTGCTTGTTCTTTGAAACCTGCCCTGTGCGTGATGGTCGGAAGGGGTGAAGACGGCGGTTAGAAATTCACCATA
>JBLIFE010000018.1:0-14145 GCA_047633515.1 Paracoccaceae bacterium
GACACATATCCGGGTCGGCTCCGCGATCTTTGGGGAGCGCGATTACACCTGACCGCTAGCGCACGATCACCCGCGTGTGCGGCGTAATTCGCTCAGCGATCCAACGCAAATGATCCCGCCGGAAGGCGACACAGCCTTCGGTGGGATGTCGCGGTTTACGCCACGCGTGGATAAAAATAGCCGACCCGCGCCCCGGTGTCGCCTCGGGCCAGTTCCAGTCAAGGATAAGGACCAGATCATACAAACGGTCGCTGCGCCGCATCCGTTCATGACTGAACCCACAAGGCGCGCGCACCAGTTTATTGTAAAATGCGTGCGTGACGTCATCGGACCACAGGTCACGCGGGCCGATTGCAATCGCTGTCGGGGCAGGCCGTGTCATCCGGTCGCGCCGATACATCATTACGGCGATTCGGTGTTCACCACACGGCGTCGCCCCGTCGCCTTCGCGCTTGTCAGCCGTTATCCCGCCGCGCCCGATCGCCGCCGGAAAGTATCGGCCACGAAAACGCACCCCCCGTCGCGTCACAACCATATCGCACGGCGTCACAACAAATGCCCCGATTTCGCCGCCTTTGTCGCAAGATAGCCCCGATTTTCTTTGGTAGCCCCAACCTTCAGCGGAACACGCTCGACGACGGAAATGCCCTGTTTTTCCATCATTGCGATCTTTGCAGGGTTGTTTGTCATCAACCGTACCGCGTCGAATCCCAGTTTTTGCAGGATCGCTGCACCGATACGAAAATCTCTCTCGTCATCCTCAAAGCCCAGCCTGTGGTTTGCCTCGACGGTATCAAACCCCTGATCCTGCAAGGCATAAGCCCGCATTTTATTGGCAAGACCGATTCCGCGACCTTCCTGATTCAGGTACAAAAGCACGCCCGCGCCCTCTTGTCCCATCAAGCCCAGCGCGCCGCGCAATTGCGGACCACAGTCACATTTGAGCGACCCCATCAGATCACCGGTGAAGCACGCCGAATGAAGTCGCGCCAAAACGGGTGCGTCGCGGGTCGGTTGGCCGATTTCAATGGCGTAATGCTCTTCGCCACCATCATCGGGACGAAACACATGCAAACGCCCTTCGTCAGAGACCTGCATCGGCAGGCGGGCGGCAATCACATCACGGTAAACGGCCGGCGCAGGCACATCCGTGATATCAAGACAGGTAAGACCATCGGCGATCCGCTGATCATCCAGCGTAACCATAAGCACCGCCGGAAGAAGGCGCGCTTCCTTTACCAAAGCAATCGCCGCGCGGTGACTATCCGCCGCTCCCTCGCGAAGGCTCACAAACGGGCCTTTCATCGGCATGGACAGGTCAGTCGCCGGATCGGCAACACCTTGAACCCATGCCAACGGCCGGTCTGGGGCAACCTTGATACGAGCCAGATCTCCGTCATAGGCCCGCGCCCGAAGGGTTTGCGCCCGACGCGCTGTAATCACCAGAACAATTCCCCCGATCGCACGCAATGCCGCAAACCGGTCAGGCGAAACTGTCTCGACCGGAACAACCAGCGACGCAACATCGCCGTCGCACAAAACCACAGGCACGCCCATGCGCAAATCTGCGCGCGCGCGTGCACGGCGTTCAGCAGGGGAGGGTAAAAGCGCCATTTATCAGGTCCGTCTCACTCTGGTCACTCACCAGATACCCCCTGTCTGACGCCAGATTGAAACATATGCCAGCCCCACGACACGACCGCGTGAGAAAATTGCAGCAATCCTTGTCGAAAGTATGATCGAGCAACATATGTTATCCAAGCGACAAGAAGGATATCCGCACCATGGCCAATATGAAGAAAATCCTGCTGATTGATGACGACGAAGATCTGCGCGAAGCGCTGAGCGAACAATTGGTAATGACCGAAGACTTCGATGTTTTCGAAGGCGGCAGCGGTGCCGAGGCCATGACAAAGGCCAAAGAGGGGATTTATGATCTGGTGATCCTTGATGTCGGCCTGCCCGATACCGATGGCCGCGAACTGTGCAGGCTGATGCGCAAACAGGGTGTAAAATGCCCGATCCTCATGCTGACCGGCCATGATAGTGACGCCGACACAATTCTTGGCCTTGATGCTGGCGCAAACGATTATATCACCAAACCGTTCAAGTTTCCGGTTCTGCTTGCCCGGATCCGCGCCCAGCTGCGCCAGCACGAGCAATCCGAAGATGCGGTATTCCAACTCGGGCCTTACACGTTCAAGCCCTCGATGAAGCTATTGATCGACGAGGCCGAGCGCAAAATCCGCCTGACCGAGAAGGAAACGAATATTCTCAAGTTCCTGTATCGGGCGACCGAAGGCGTTGTGGCCCGCGATGTGTTGCTGCACGAAGTTTGGGGATATAATGCCGGTGTCACCACACACACCCTTGAAACACACATCTACCGTCTGCGGCAAAAGATCGAGCCAGACCCGTCAAATGCACGTCTGCTTGTCACAGAATCAGGTGGGTATCGTTTGGTCGCTTAAAAAGTAATCATTTGGAAACGACCATCGTGTAATCAGGTTACATATCCCTTGGCCACATAGGGTTACAATGTGGCACCTCCCTGTTGGACTGGCCCGGGCTTTGCCCGGGTCTTTTTTTGTTTCAGGAGCAGGGCAGACCGCACCGCAAATGCACTTGACCGGGTTGCGCGAAAACCAGGCACAAAGGCTTTCGGGTTTGGCATGTTATATCTGCTTGAGTGAGGGGCTGTATGAAAGTGTAGCCCCGATGCTGCAGGCTGGGTGGGGGCTGAAAAGCTGCAGCATCGGAGTGAGTTGTTACTCTCTACATAAGGGCATGTTTGCCCCCCAAATGCGGCAAAATTAAGCGTGGTTAATGGAAATTCAAAGACCATACTGCGGCGAAACTGAAACCTCTCTTGATTTGTACTTTCGGGCAGCACAAAGTCGGGGCCATGAACATGCAGCCCCCTCCCACGTTTCCACCGCACACAGCAACAGATCAAGTTTCGTTCCATCGAACGGAACTCAATCAAATCCTTGGACTTTACGGGCGTATGGTTGCTGCTGGAGAATGGCGGGACTACGGCATATCAAGCCTGCGCGAGGTTGCGGTCTTTGCGGTGTTCCGCCGAACCGCTGAAAATCCGCTCTACCGGATCGAGAAACGCCCCAAACTTCGGCTGCGGCAGGGCATGTATGCTGTAATCGGGCTTGATGGCCAGATCATGAAACGCGGGCCTGACCTGAAAGCCGTTTTACGCGTGCTTGAACGAAAACTCATCCGGTCCATCGACTGACGCCAACACGTACGGGCGCCTTCGGCGGAGGCACGGCCCCAAAGGGGCCCGGCTCCGCCGCCACGCCCAACACAAAATGGGCGGGCCTGAGCCTGCATCCTTTTGTGGCGGGAGCCTACCCGAGCCTGCGATGCGCGGTCGGTTCCGCGCCCTCGGTTTGTGCGATGCGTGCAATCGCTCCGTCCAGATCTTCATAGCCAACAGCCATTTGGTGGGCATTGGCATGGATCAAGGTACGCTCATCCACCATTATTGCCACATGACCCGGCCAAAACCAAAAATCTCCCCGCACCGATGCCGAACCATCCGGTAGCCGCCGACCCAGCTGCCTCTCCTGAAGGTCACTGTCACCGGCACATTCGAATCCGGCTGCAATCATGGCAGTTTGCACCAACCCCGAGCAATCGATTCCCGCACTCGAATTTCCACCCCAAAGATAAGGCACCCCGAAATGCATTTGTGCGACCGTCACAGCATCCGCAAAGGGCGCATTCAGCGGGCGCAAGTGCGGCTTGGGCACAAACTGCCCTGTGTGGGTTTCAAAGAAGGCACCACTTGCAGATACAACACGCACTCTGGAGCCAAACGACAACCAGACATCCTCATGGCATTTCAGGTCTGGTTGCGGGTACAGATGCGTCGCAGGCACCCCGACCCGGTGGGTCGGCACGGGGCATTCCGCCAAGGCATCGGCAACGACATACCCGACATACCCATCTTTTTCCGCCTGCACAAAGCAGACTCCGTCAACTTGCTCAAAGACACGCACAGATTCCCCGTAAAGGATCTGGCGATCACGCCCGGCGTCAGGTCCCGCCAAAAGATCCACAACCGGCACAACGCAGCGGCGCAACTCTCCTGCGACAAACGACTGCGCGTCTACCTGCCCACGTAATTCCTGTGCGGCCACGCGTCCGTTGGTCGGGGTCATGCGCCGGTCAAACGCCACCTAAAGCCCTAAACGCACAGGCAGTGCCTCCAGAATTGCGCGGGTTCCTTGGCCCACCCCGCCTTTTGGACGCGCAGGTGCCGCAGTCGGTTGCCACCCGTAAATATCAAAATGTGTATAACTGCCGCTTTGCCCGACAAAGCGCCGCAAGAACAACGCCGCAGTAATCGCCCCCGCAAATCCGCCTTTGGGCGCATTGTCCAGATCGGCAATCCCCGGCTCGATCATCGGCTCGTAAGGCTCCCAGAACGGCAACCGCCAAACAGGGTCCATGACCGCATTTGACGCATCGACCAACGCACCCGACATCGCCTCGTCATCGGTAAAATACGGCGCGATATCAGGGCCGACAGCCACACGTGCCGCCCCGGTCAGGGTCGCCATTGAAATCAGGCACTCGGGAGACTCTTCGTCCGCAAAGGCCAAAGCATCCGCCAGCACCAACCGCCCCTCGGCATCGGTATTGTTGATCTCCACCGTCAAACCCTTGCGAGAGGTCAGAATATCCTGAGGCCGGAAGCTGTTTGACGACACGCTGTTCTCGACCGCCGGAATGAGCACGCGCAGCCGTACCGACAGCCCCAGCGCCATGATCATATGCGCAAGCCCCAGAACCGCCGCCGCACCGCCCATGTCCTTTTTCATCAAACCCATGGACGCACCCGGTTTCAGGTTCAGCCCACCAGTATCGAAACAAACGCCTTTTCCCACAAGCGTCAGCGTCGGCCCTGCCGCACCCCAACGCATATCGAGCAAACGCGGCGCTTGGGCAGAGGCCCGCCCCACCGCGTGGATCATCGGGAAGTTCGCACTTAGCAGATCATCACCGTGGGTAACCTGAAGCGTGGCACCAAACCGTGCCGCCACCCCGCGCGCTGCTTGCTCAAGCGCATCCGGCCCCATGTCACTGGTTGGTGTGTTGATCAGATCACGGGTCAGCGCCTCACCGTTGGCAATCGCTTCGAAACGCGCGTGGTCCACCCCGTCGGGACATTTCAACTGCGCGGCCTTAGCCGGCTGAACGCGGTAGCGGTCGAAACTGTACTGCGCCAGCAACCAACCCAGCGCCATATGCTCGGCCTCCGCTTGCGGCAACGTTGTCACAAGATGATACACCCCTTCGGGCAATTGCCGCGCGGCACCAGCCAGATGAAACCTGCCCCGCAAACGCCCTGCGGGTGTGCCATAACCGACCACGGCCAGCGCGCCTCCCGCTTCT
Organism: Paracoccaceae bacterium; assembly: GCA_047633515.1. Classification (GTDB taxonomy): domain Bacteria; phylum Pseudomonadota; class Alphaproteobacteria; order Rhodobacterales; family Rhodobacteraceae; genus JBLHUT01. The sequence continues at coordinate 5,419 of JBLIFE010000018.1, forward strand.
TGGGCATCGGGGATCAGGGCCGCTTGCCCCAATCCTGCGGCAAAACCGACCCGTGTCGTCCAGTCCGAAACCGACGCACTGCGTCCGTCAAGCCAGGTTGGCAACTCGTCGGCAGAAATGACATGAAGCGGAATCGACGGCGCGCTTACAGGCGCAAAACAAAGGCTCATCTGGGTTGGGTCCGATTTTTTGGAGGCATCTAGGCACAAGCCTATTACGCCTCCGGCCCGCTGCAAAGACCCTTCCAACCCAGAAGGCCATCGTCATGACAGCCTTCCGTCCCTCCTGCGCAATTGGTCAGACCCGCATGTCACGCAAATCCCAGATCGCCATCAATGACATGTCACCGATACGGTTGAGCCGGTTCAATGTCGCTGAAAGCGCCGGCAGATTACCCGCCATGGCGCATTCGGTGACATCACCGGCGACCCGCGCAAGGCTTGCCATGCCGATTTGCTCGGCAATACCGATGAGACTACGCGACACTTTCGCCAAACGTTGATAGTCTCCTTCTTGCAGCAACGGCTGCAATTCCGAAAGCCGAACGGCAAGCTCCTCCATGGCACGGCACATAATCGTCTCGGCACTGACTTCGCCAAGCTGGAAATACAACGTACTCAAACGATCCGAATCCAGCCGAACGGGTTCTTTGACATGCAAAGTTGCTAAATTTGACACTTGATCACCTTTTCTCACATCGCCCCCACGACAATGACGCTTTGTGTCAGGTCGTGCTGAAGAAAGCGTTTCCAGCGAGGGGAAAAGTCGCTCGAACTTGATGTGAAGATTCAGTAAACAAGAGATACCCAAGCGCCTGAAAGTTGCCCATGCCCCTTGCCCGCCCCCTGCCAAGTTTTCTTGTGAACCGTTACCACGGCTGGCGTGCTACGACGTATGTGGAAAACAAAAGCTGGTTTCGCCGCCTTGCAAAAGACGGTCAACGCCCCCCTATGATGGTCATTGCCTGCTGCGACAGCCGGGTGAATGTGACCACCGTGTTCGGCGCACAATCAGGCGATATTTTCCTGCATCGCAATATTGCCAACCTTGTACCGCCCTATGCACCCGACGGCGATCCGCATGGAACATCGGCGGCGGTTGAATATGCTGTGCGCGTGCTCAAGGTCAGTCATCTGATCGTCATGGGCCATTCCGATTGCGGCGGAGTTCAGGGGTGTCACGACATGTGCGCCGGCACCTCCGAAGAGCTGCAACAACCCACCAGCTTTATCGGTCGCTGGCTAGAGATACTGCGCCCGGGCTATGAACGGGTGGCCCACATCGAAGACCCTCAAGAGCGGCTGCGCGCGCTTGAGAAAGAAGCGATTGCAACGTCGATCGACAATTTATCAGGGTTCCCGTTTATTACCGAGGCCATCGAAAACGAAGATTTGCAGCTACACGGAGTGTTTTTCAATATCTCCGAGGGCGAGCTGGAAGTGCTGGCCGAGACTGGCCGTGGGTTTGCACCTGTTTAGGTGTGCCCCTGTGCGACCCTGCGGTTCCAACGACGCTTTGCCACTCGTCCGGCTCTGGTCGATCGCAATCCGGAGCGCGAACGAAATAGGGCGGTCACCGTTTCCGATGCCGCCCTGATGACAGATATTTGTAAAATCCGTTAGCCTTTTTTGAGCACCCGGTTGCCCAAAAGCTCGGCGATCTGCACCGCGTTCAGCGCCGCACCCTTGCGCAGGTTGTCGCTGACGCACCACAGGTTGATACCATTGTCGATGGTGCTGTCCTGCCGGATGCGACTGATATAGGTCGCATAGTCTCCGACACAGTCTATGGGCGTGATATAGCCACCCGCCTCGCGCTTGTCGATCACCATGACGCCCGGGGCCTCACGCAGAATCTCGCGGGCCTCTGCTTCATCAAGATGGTCTTCGAACTCGATATTGATAGCTTCGGAATGGCCAACAAAAACAGGCACCCGGACGCAGGTCGCGGTTACCTTGATCGACTTGTCGATGATCTTTTTGGTCTCTGCGACCATCTTCCATTCTTCTTTGGTGGTTCCGTCTTCGAGGAACACATCGATATGAGGGATCACGTTAAACGCGATCTGCTTGGAAAACACCGACGGGGCCACTTCCTGACCGGGGACATAGATGCCTTTGGTCTGGTTCCAAAGCTCGTCAAGACCCTCTTTGCCCGCACCCGACACGGATTGATAGGTGCTCACGACAACCCGCTTGATCCGCGCCCGGTCGTGCAACGGCTTGAGCGCGACAACCATCTGAGCGGTCGAACAATTCGGATTCGCGATGATCATCTTGTTCTTGTAGTTCACGATCGCCTCGGGGTTCACCTCGGGTACAATCAGCGGAATCGCGGGGTCATAACGATAAAGCGAGCTGTTATCGATCACCACACACCCGGCGGCGGCCGCCTTGGGGGCGTAAATCTTGGTCGCATCTGACCCGATGGCAAACAATGCCATGTCCCAACCGGTGAAGTCGAACCTCTCGAGGTCGAGCGTTTTCAAGGTTCTGTCGCCAAAGCTGATTTCTGTGCCCAGCGATTTACGGCTGGCCAATGCGGCGATTTCATCCACCGGAAATTCACGCTCTGCGAGAATGTTCAGCATTTCGCGGCCCACGTTCCCCGTGGCTCCGACGACAACAATCTTGTAGCCCATCTTTGAGGGTCTCCTGTTCATAGTGCAAGGCGGCTTATCCCGAATTGCGCGGCAGCGAAAGGGGGGGGCTGATGGGGCCTTGCATTTTGGTGTCAAACTCATACGCAGATGCCATACAAACCCCTATCCGCACAGATCAAACGGAGAAAACATTCGCATGTCGCCACAACGCCACACACTTGCCGTATTTATTGGCCGTTTTCAGCCGTTCCACATCGGGCACAGGGCGGTAATGGAGCAGGCTGAAACCTTCGCCGATAGCGCTTTGATCATCGTCGGCAGCGCCTATCGCGCGCGAAGCCCCAAGAACCCGCTCACCTATCCCGAGCGGGTCCAGATGATAAAAGCCGGCTTGCACGACATCGCCCTGCCTGTTGCCACCTTGCCACTTGTCGACACGCTTTATGATGATCATGCATGGGCGGCGAATGTGCGCGCAGCAGTGGCTTTGCATCTGCGCAATGCACGGCTTGACCCTGCGGTGACACAAATTGTCCTGACGGGATATGAAAAGGACAAATCCTCTGCCTATGTCCGCTGGTTTCCGGAGTGGCCCTGGAACGGCGCACCGGTCACAACCCACAACGGCGAAACCGTTAGTGCAACCGACCTGCGTCACGCGCTGTATGATACCGCTGGATCACAGCCCGAAAAGCACCTGACCGAGCGTTTCGGCGCACGCCATGTTGCTGCCGTACAGGCTTGGGTTGGCACTCACCCCGCCGAAGTCGCCCATTTGCGCAACGAGGCCGCCTTCATCAAGCAATACCAGACGCGGATCAAGCAAAGCGAGGCTGTCCACGGATATCCGATCCCTGCCAATACAGCCGATGCCGTTGTCGTTCACTCAGGTCATATTTTGCTTGTCGAGCGTGGGCAAACTCCGGGAAAGGGTCTGCTTGCCTTGCCCGGAGGGTATATTGACCGACACGAAACAGCTCTGGAGGCAGCCTGTCGGGAACTTTCTGAGGAATGCAGCCTCGATCTGACTGAACCGATGCTGCGCGACACACTTCGCGACCGGCATGTGTTCGATCATCCCGACCGCGCCGAACGTGGCTGGGTCCGCACAGAGGCCTTCCTGTTCGATTTGCAGCCCTTACCAAAGCGCCCCGACGTGCGCGGCGGCGATGATGCCGCGGGTGCGCTTTGGGTTCCTGTGTCAACGCTCTTGCCGGACCGGATGTTCGAAGACCACTTCGACATTATCCAGACAATGGTCCCCGGCGTGCCCTTCGCCTTTGCCTCTGTGCTACAAACGCACGCAACCTAAGCGGGCTTTACACACCAGACCACGGCCCTCTTTCCGCCGCAGGCGCAGCCGGAGCTTGCTCCGGCTGCCACGCCCAACAGCCCCGGTAATATCGCAAGATATTGACAGGGTTGGCGGGAGCCTTCCGCCTGCCACTTCCAGGCCGCCACTGTTGCGTGCGACGATCCAGATATCTCGGATCTACTTGCTCGGGGCTCCATTATTGGCAACAGGTAGGGTGCCGTTCTTGGCGGAAATATCCCTGAAAACCGCGCTCAAGGGCACCATCAATGACCCGAAAAGGCTGATCTGTGCCGTTGAAACCCTACCTTGAACAGGCATCCCAGGCAGCAATCTGGTGTCATTTTCGGCGTTATTGCCAGCATATTCGAAGGTCACAGCCACTTCATAAAGGGCACCCTTTCCATCCGCGGTCATCGCGCCCTGCTGACCAATACCATCAACACTCCCCTGACCCAGAAACCGTCCGGTTCCCTGATCGCTGAACGTTACCCCTTGCCCGCTCGCGATCCGCCCCATGGACCACCGGTCAACATACAACACAGCCCTGCCCTTGTCTTCTTGAGGGACCACACTCGCCACACTTTGCCCTGCCGCAATTAAACGGCCCTTCTCCAGCGTTGCCGGAACGTTGAAAACACCTGCCACCGGAGCCACGACGGTGTCGCTCTCCAACATGGTCCGGCTGAGGACAAGAATATCCTGAAACGCGACTATAGCCTCATCCGCCTGCTCGATTTGACCGCTCAGATCAAAGACGAACGCCTTGTTGTCCTCCACGGCCTTTTGCCGAACGGTTCGCACCTGTTTTTCCAAGGCGACAGTCGCCTCACCGGCACGCTCGATCTGATCTGCAAGCCGGTTCTGCCTGTTGAGCGCGTCTGTCGTGGCATTTTGTAAATCAGCTATTCGACCCTCGGCCGCGCCGATCTCGGCTTGCAACGCCGCAATCGCACGCGTCAAATCACCAAGCTCTTCAGCGGTTTGGGCGGTCAAGGCATCCCGCGCTTTTTGGCGCGCTGTAAAAAGCGCCTCTTGTTGTGCCCGAGCCGCATTGGCGGTGCTGTCTCGTACAAGCCCAGCGGGCCATTCCAGCATTTCGGCGTCCAAAAGCTCTGCGATCAAACGCAGCTTGCGCACTTGTGCATCCCGCAGCCGGTCCCGATATATCGTGGCGTTTTCCAGATCTACGGACCGATCCAGCAAAATGAGCGGCGCACCTCGCGCGACCACATCTCCGTCCTGTGCAAGCAGCGCCTTCACAACCCCGCCAACCACGGGAACAACCTCCTCGGCAGCCGCCGTATCGACGATCACGCCGCGCACAACAATCCCGTCAAGCTGGGCGCCACGCAACACTGAAAACACCAGCCCCGCCACCGCACAAAACAGAACAAGAATGCCCAGAAACGCAGGTCGGCGATAATTGACACGTGCGGCATCGGTCATGCGTTATGTCCAATCTGATCAAAAAGCACAGCCTTGGGACCAAAGGCAACCATCTGCCCGGCCTCCAGAATCGCAAGCTGGTCAACACCGGCCAATGCGGCCCGGCGCGCGGTCATAATGACCACAACCGCGCCGGACGCGCGCATTGTCGTAACAAGCCAGGTCAGCACATCATTGCCCTCAGGGTCAAGATTGGTGGCCGGCTCGTCCAACACCACCAAACCGGGGCTTCCATAAACCGCACGCGCCAGCCCGATCCTTTGGACCTGCCCACCGGTCAGCGGGGTCAAGGCGGAATCAATTTCGGTCTCGTAGCCCTCCGGAAGGCTCAGGATCAGGCCATGGATACCTGCCAGTTGCGCCGCCTCGGCCATTGCCACACGGTCTGGCGCAGGATCGAACCGGCAGATATTTTGTGCAATCGTTCCGGACATCAAAGTGACCTGCTGTGGCAGGAACCCTATATCACGGGCGCGCCCTTGCATCCCAAGATCCGCAACAGCGACACCGTTGATATCCAGCCGCCCCCGATCCGCGGTCCAAAGCCCGACCAATAGACGCGCCAGAACGGTTTTGCCCGCGCCACTGGATCCGATGACACCCAGCCCACTGCCCGGTTCAAGCAAAAAACTGATCCCCGACAAAAGCGGTTTTGCCTCGGTATAAGCCCTGCGCGGGGCAAATTTGACCAGTCCTTCGACCTCGACCCCTCGCCGATAAGCAATTGACCCGGCGGACTGGTTCGGGCGCTCCGGCGCCGCACGGCCCAGATAATCCTTCAACCGGATATACGACAACCGACTTTGCTTGAGGATAACCCAGCCCGAAATTGCCTGATCCATGGGCGACAATATTTGTGCGCCCAGCATCAAAGCCCCCGCAATAACCCCCGGGGTTACACGCTGCTCCAGCACAAGAAGTGCGGCAAGTGCTACCAGACCGATTTGCGCCATAATCCTCACGGTTCGCGACAAGGTCGCAAAAAGCGCCGCAAGGTCGGTGCCCGACTGAAGGCTCACAAGCGCGCGCAGACGCGCACCACGCCACACCTGGGCCACGTCGCTTAACATTCCCATGGCAAGGATCGTGTCGGCATTATTTTGGCTTTGTTCGGCAAACCGGCTTTCGATGCGATCCTCCTGCGAGGCTCTGGACAATGAAAATCCACACAAAAGTTCCGTGAACAATCCCAGCACTGTCAAAAGCACCAACGCCCCAAGCGCAAAAAGTCCAAGTTGGACATGCAACAGAAACAGCACCACAAGGTGCAGCGGCACCCATGGAAGATCGAACAAAGTGACCGCTCGCGCCCCTGACAAGAACCGCTGCACAGCTGACAGGTCTTGCAGTGGGCGATAACCCGGCCGGTATCCTGACTGCGTACGCTGTATCCACGAGCGGAACACCAAAGGTGCAAGCCGGGTTTCAAGCGCCGCAGCAACACGCCCCAGAATACGGGCCCGAAAATAATCAAGCAGGCCCATCACACCGAAAAAGCCCAGCACAAGCAGCAAGAATGCCCACAGCATCGGTTTGGAGCCCGCAACAAGAACGCCGTCATAAATCTGCACGACAAAAAGTGCCCCGACCAGCACAGCAAAATTGACCGCGCCCGATAACAGACCAACGGACCAGAACGCCCCGCGCACCGCCAAAAGGTGCTGCGACATCACATCAGGAATATAAGCCTTCCGGCGCATCGTACTCGCTTCCTTGCACACCCGGTGCCCTTGGCGGGCAGCCGTTCCGCGTGGTGCGTTCCGGTTGCCTAGCAGGAGGGGCAAGCTTTGTCTTGGCAAGCCACCACTCCGATTGCGCGGCAGTTCGCAAGTGTGGCTATCGCGCATGACTACAAATTGGGCGAAAAATATGCAAAAGCACAATTTACTACCTTTTTAACGGCTTTGTTGACCCGCTGCCTTGCCCATTCGGACATCGGCCCGCATAAAGGCGCCCGAAACGAGGTCCTGCGCCTCAACGCCGATTGGAGAGCGTCCTTTGGACTTTGACAAACTGACAGTTGTGATTCGCAAACTGGCTCTGGAAGCCGGCGATGTGATTATGGATATCTACAATTCGGACGATTTCGAGGTGAAGTCAAAATCCGATGACAGCCCTGTCACCGCCGCCGATGAAGCAGCCGACGCCCTGATCTATGCCGGTCTTTCGGCCGCCTTCCCCGGCACGCTGATCGTGACCGAAGAGCAAGCAGAGACACACTCGGAACAAGCCGCTGATTTTCTGATTGTTGATCCGCTCGACGGAACCAAGGAATTCATCAAGCGGCGCGGTGAATTCACTGTTAATATCGCCTATGTCCAAAACGGCATTCCGGTGCGGGGTGTGGTTTACGCACCGGCCCGCGGGCGACTGTTTTATACCGATGCTACCGGCCAGTCGGTCGAGGAATCGGGCGATTTTGCAAAAGACGCCATGGGGCCGGTTGCGGAAATGAAGGTCACAACCCCCGATGACGGCGCGCTGATGGTTGTCGCCTCGAAGTCCCATCGGGATCAGGCAACCGATGACTACATCGCGAAATATGCCGTAAAGGACATGACGAGCGCAGGCTCGTCGCTCAAATTCTGCCTTGTTGCCGCAGGTGAGGCCGATATCTATCCCCGCCTCGGGCGCACGATGGAATGGGACACCGCCGCCGGCGACGCCGTCCTTCGCGGCGCAGGTGGCCGGATGGTACGTTTTGACGACCACTCAACCTTTACCTATGGAAAAACAGGTTATGAAAACCCCTTCTTCATTGCCTATGCACCCGGTGTTGCCCTGAAGCCCGCTTGATGTCAGTCGCAATTATCATCCCTGCACGCTATGCATCGACGCGGTTTCCAGCGAAACCGCTGGCTATGCTGCGGGGGGCCACGGGCATTTCGAAACCCCTAATCCAACGCAGTTGGGAGGCCGCCAAAGAGGTCAACGGAGTAGACCGTGTCGTTGTCGCCACCGATGATGAACGGATTGCCGATGTTGCCCGCGGGTTTGGCGCCGAAGTCGTTATGACCTCTGACAAATGGCTCAACGGCACAGAACGCTGCGCCGAGGCCCACGAAGTTTTGGGAAAAGGCTTCGAAATTGTTGTGAACCTGCAGGGTGACGCTCCGCTGACGCCTGCATGGTTTGTCGAAGACCTGATTGCCGGCTTGCGCCGCACTCCCGATGCCGACATCGCCACGCCGGTTTTGCGGTGCAACGGTGCAATGCACGCCGATCTCATGGCGGACAGGCATGCAGGACGGGTCGGCGGCACAACTGCGGTTTTTGGTACATCCGGCAATGCGCTTTATTTCAGTAAAGAAGTCATTCCCTTTACCGACAAACCCTACGCCGATACCGCGCCAACGCCAGTTTT